>DATKXZ010000023.1:0-48637 GCA_035528755.1 Desulfobacteria bacterium
GACGACAGGATCCGTCTGCGTTGTATTCGTATAGCTCCACGTCCAGTTCGTTATGTTCCCATTTACATCTATATCATAAGAACACGAGCCATTGAACGAGGCTACCAGGCTGCAGTTCGTCGCATTCGGCACGAAGCACGCTACTGGCGGTTGCCCCACCAGTACGTCCTGCCAAGTCGTATTTTCACACCCATCCTTATCCGTTACCTTCAGTGTGACGTTGTACGTGTCTCCTACCGGGAACGCGTAGTTATTTAACTCCTCGTCGTAGCCCATCAGTACCGATATCGTCGGTTGTGACGTGTTCGTATAGCTCCACGTCCAGTTTGTTATAGACCCATTTACATCTATATCATAAGAACACGAGCCATTGAACGAGGCTACCAGGCTGCAGTTCGTCGCGTTATTAGTAAAGCACGCTACTGGTGTTTGGCCCACGGTCACGTTCTGCCATGTCGTATTTTCACATCCACCATTGTCAGTTACCTTCAGTGTGACATTATACGTGTCCCCTATCGGGAACGCGTAATTGTCCAACTGCTCACCATAACCCATGAGGACGACAGGATCCGTCTGCGTTGTATTCGTATAACTCCACGTCCAGTTCGCTATAAACCCATTTACATCCATATCATATGAACACGAGCCGTTGAACGATGCGTTCAGACTGCAGTTCGTCGCATTCGGCACGAAGCACGCTACTGGGTTTTGACCCACGGTCACGTTCTCTGAATATGTAGCATTACAGCCATCGTTATCGGTTACCTCCAGCGTGACGTTGTAAGTGTCTCCGATCGAGAAGACATAATATCCCACTCCATTTAATGGCTCTTCGTAGCCCATCAGCACCGGTGTCGGATTCGTTGTATTCGTATACGTCCACGTCCAGTTCACGATATTACCATCGGGATCAGAAGAACACGAAGCATTGAACGATGCGTTCAGACTACAATTTGTCGCTGTTGGCACGAAGCACGCCGTGGGACATATATATACCTGCGTTGCCGAGCTGGCATCCGTTGGCAGTGTTTCATTACTGTATATCCATGCGGTATTGTTAATCCATGTTCCAACACCAACCGTGTCATTTACGTTCACCGTTAGATAAACCGAATTACACGTTCCATTAACCACCGTATCGATGTTCCACGTAATGTTCTTTGTTGTAGAGTTATAGGTGCCTTCATCAGTTGCACTTACAAAGGTCGTATTGTCAGGTAATGTATCGTTGATATACACGCCCGTTGCGTTTGTGTTGCCGGTATTACAGTAGGTGATATTATACGTGATATTCGAGTTGAGACACAGGCAGGTGTCTGATGGTGCCGACTTGGTAATGGTAAGGTTAGGGCTGTTGAGTTGTACCCATTCCGTCCAATCTTCGGGAATAGGATCATCGTTGGAACCTGCAGATGCCTGGAAAGATGCATTGTCGGGACTGCCGCCAAGCCATTTTGATACATTATCTACTGACATTTCCACAATAGGATTTGTCACATCGGCACCGCTTCCTCCTGTACTGCTTTTGTCGATGGATCCATTCGGAGAGACAGTTGTTACTAATGTTTGGTTGGGTAGATATCGTAGTCTTACACCGTCTATGGAATAACGAATTTTAAAATCGGCATCTGCTGAACCCTGGTTGATCCAGGAAGTAGTTACATTCCCATCCCGATCAATCCAGATGGTGTATTGTTCCCCACCATCCACCCGTGATGCGTTGTTGTTAATATTTGTATCGTTTCCCGGATCATCATTTATTATATTAAGACGGAAGTAGAGCGTATCCTTTGTTACATCATAGTAGCCCCAGAATCCCATGCCTGTGGAGTTGTTTATGACGTATCCGTCTGGTGGATACTGCGTCTGGTTAATATCGTCATGCTCCCACCTCGTATAATCAGTCATATGCTGATACGGACTCCAATCACTCCGATCACCATCCACCGTTATCTCCGGTACACCCGCCGTCGGAATCACTGCTGTAAATACCGAAATCAGCATTATTGCCGCAAAAGCTATTCCTAACGCTTTTCTACTCTTTCCTGTCCTCCTCTTAGTCTCTCTTGTAAAGTCTAATTTTTTAAATGTATTGTTCATCTTTTTTTCTTTTCACCTCCTATTTTTTTATAGTACATACAAAAAGGGGAATATGAAACATAAGCGTCAACTTCACTTCTATCGCTGGCCAGCTGATACTTTTTCCTTCTCCCCTTTCCTTATATGCTATTTAGTAGGTATTTAAAGGTTTCGATTATTCTCACTTCCTTTTAAAAAAAAATCTTCCGCCTTGCGCGCTCAACGAGTCGCACGCGACGGCGTGAGGAAGTGAAATACGTTGGGCGGCGACATTAATGAAGTGGCGTAGTCAACCGTGTAAGGCCTTCTCGCCTCTAAAAAACTCCTGATAGCAGATCACGAACCAGATACCAAAGACCACGGCGAGACCGATAACCCCCAGTGAATCGACCACGAGCGTCGCAAACCCCAGACGGTGCAGATAATGGAGTTCGATGAAATAGGGGAGATGCGCCACGATATCGAGCACATGCAAAAGGAACAGAATCGGTACGCCGATCGCCAGCATCTCCAGTCGACGCCGCACCACCAACTTCGGCGTTGCTACTGCTAACGCAAGTAACGGCACCAAATTGAAATTCACAAGGTATGCACCGGAGAAATCCATCCCGGAGATCTGTGCAGGAGTATAACCCATGAGCAGTAAAATCAGTCTGGCGACGAAGAAAACGGCAGCCTGATAAAACTCACCGATATAATACCACACGCCTAAGAAGACCGCGGAGACCAGCATGAATTCCAGTAAAAAGAGCACAATCTGCCGGTCACTTAAGCCAAAGAGGAGTGGCTTTTCTTTTTCTTCTTCTTCTTTTTCTTTTACTCTCTCGGCGCCTTCCGACTTCTTCTTTGCCTTCGCTTTCCGCTTTTCGTTCGCTTTTACGGTCATTTTTAACCGGGCTACACTTAACGCGTGTTTTTGAGTGGTGTAAAGTAAAGTAAAGTAAAGTAAAGTAAATTATTTCACTATCAGTTTGAGCCAGAGTAGAAATATCACCACCACAAAGATAATGAACGATGCCTGCCAGAGATACACGTGCACAAACTCGAACAGATGCGGTGCGGAGAGGCCAACGAGTGTTATGACGCTGAGGCGGACCATATTGATCGCATAGAGCGAGGGCACGCCGAAGGCGACGCCCAGGCCTTTATTCTTTAACGTGGTGGGGTATGCAAGGATGCACGCGGAATAAACAATCGAGGAAAATACAGCCGTGCATTCGTCTATTATCTCCAGTGAGAAACCGTTGATCGTTACCACCGCTCCATCGACTACCACACGCGCACCTCCTACCGAGAAGAGTGCCCCCAAAATACTCGCGGTGATCGTATTCACGTGCGCCAGTGCAGTGGAACCGCTACTCGCAAAATAATAATACAGAAGATAAAAGGCGAGACAAAAGGATAAAAAAAGAGCAACGTACTGGAGCGTTTCTCTGTTCTCCCTTGCCCGTTCCAACACGGGGGTTGCGACAGTTCGCCGAACAGGTGTCACCGCTTTAGTTCTCTCTTCTACCTTCTTCGCCTTCTTGCTTGTGCTTTTGCTGCTCCGTTTACCCTTCCCTTCTGCTTTTGCTTTTTTACTCATATGATCGAGCGGTGTAGTTGTTTCACTTCGATTAATCCTAACGTTGTCTATCGGTGACTTATTATAGATTTGTTTTACGCTAACGTATGTATCGCGGGCGATGGATAAAGCCACAGCACAGCAAGCCACGACGACAAGTCACAAGAGTTCACACCGCTATCGGCGACCCATCACCTAGCATAAACCCGTCACCATGCATGCACAGCGTGAAAAAAATAAAAAAATGTGCGATTTGGTTACTCGTTCCGTCTCCACATCAGCAGATAGGCAACTGCTAACAAGCCTGCAATGGCGAACCCTGCTCCGAAGCCAGGTTCCTCAGGCGTTGGTGTTGCTGTTGGCCCAGGCGTTGTGCCCGGTGTTACCGTCGGTACAGGTGTTCCCGTTGCACCGGATGTCGGACTTGGTGTTCCCGTTGCACCTGCTGTTGATGTCGGCGTCGGTGTTATACCCGGCGATGTCGTTCCCGTTGGTGTCGGTGTTGACGTAGTGCCGCCGTTGCCTCCGCTTGAGCCGCCGCCGTTACCATTACCTCCGTCTCCAAGCGCAGTAAGGTTAACCGTGGTGGTATTGGTTACGACGAGATCAACCAGATCCGCTTCCGCTGTAATTGTTGCCACGCCCGGTTCCGTGCCTGCGGTTAATGTAGCAGTTGCCACAAGCGTTTGATTATCCACCACTGCGAATTCCGTTATCGTTCCTAACGTGGTATCAAAAGTGACATTCACCAGTGGCGTGTACCACACCCACTCGCTGCCCTCATTGAATGGCTCCCATACGTGCGCGGTAATTATCGCGGTAGAACTCCCATCTGCCGGGATATAAGTTGGATTCGCTGTCAGTTCTATATATGGTACCTCCTCCGGCGGTGGCGGTGGTCCTTGAGCAACTACGGGGACTACAGAAGCAAATGCCACTGCTGAAATCACTATAGCCAGCATGAATCCCAATCCTGCCAATTTCTCCTTCATTCGTCTCACTTCTTAACTCTTCACCTCCTTAATATTTATACCTTTATTTTTCCGCATACCTCAAGTTCATCCCAGTAGTATTTAAAACTGTACTGATTTTTGTGTTTTTCTACTCACTTCACATAAGAGAGGTCGCAGCGAAAATAAAAAAAGTCGTAAGTGGGAATAAAAAAGGCATTCCCACTTCCATCTTATAAATTTTAGTTTTGCCTCGTTAGTTAGTTGGTTGGTCTATACCACCATTCTCCAGTATCCTCTGGTTTGCTTCAGATCATAGGTACCTACGTACCCGAAGCCATTCCACCAGTAAGACTTGTATGATACGGTTTGATCCGAGTAGCCGACACCGAATAAGTACCACCTGTTAAAGCCAGGTGTCATCCAGGCGTCATCGAACGGTGCAGCCGTGCCGACTAGCTCTACGACATCTCCATCTGGTAGCGGACAGTAGATAAAGTAGCCGCGCTTGGGGTCGAGTGTATCACTCGGGCCTAACGTATCCCAGCTCTGCAAAGCCTCATCCCAGGTCCACACCACGTCGACCCAGTCATAGTCCATTGGGTCGAATATTGTGCTCACATTGTCTGTGGTGTTCACATTGGCGGAGAACTGGTTCCAGCCGTTACTGAGTACAAGCCGACAGCAATCGCTGCTGACGTTTACCGTATGCGTCTTCGTACCGGTGTTCCCGTAGATATCCCGTGCAGTCACTGTTATAGTGTATGGCCCGTTTAAGAGATACGAATGCGTGAAGCAGACAGGCGATCCCGCATCCGACATGATTTGGGTTGGCGCGGTCTCTCCATCTCCCCAGGTCACCCAGATCTCAAGCCCCTGCGACATCTGGTCATCAGTTGTTCCATCCGTGCATACGGTAACATCCTGGCATCCCGTGACATTGGTTGGTGTGTCAGGCGTGACGTTAATATTCACAGTAGGGTCTAAACCCGTGATCGTTGGCGGTGTCTCGTCAATCTCGTTGATGTAAATGCCCTCCATGTTAAATACATCGTACACAAAGGCTACTCTGAATTCATCTGGGTATGTGATATCCGCGAGAGAGTACTCCGCATTTGGCGCTAAGAACGACGTGGTTACCAGATAATCATTGTGCAAGGTACTACTTCCAGACTTCCATTCGCTCTCGTTGAAGTCCCAGCGAGCATTATCACCAGGCAGCACGAACTCCGTGAACTGGTCTGGTAATGTCCGAACGTCGTATTGCGTCCAGTCCTCGTCAGGTTCGTCGGAACCAAGGTATAGTGTCTCGTTCAGTATCTGCAAGAGGTTCGTTGAGTACCGTGGCTCAATGACTTCTGCGATGTAGAAGATCTCCAGTGCGGGAATACCCTCAAGGATGCGCTCCCTCACCGTGTAATCATCCTCATCCCCGGCATCGATGTCGTCCACAATAGCATGCGTCCCACAGAATGGCGGGTTCAACGGTAGAATCGTCTTGTTCGGCCATCGGTCAACCCACTGCGATGTCGGCAGATCTTCCTCGAAATCACCCGTTCCTTTTGGTAATGGTGTTCGTATTGTTATATACGTGAATTTATCCGAAAAGGTATCACCGTTGGTATCTTTAACCTCGATAGCGGACACATCGTACCGTATACCCTCCACGTAGAAGATATCACCTGCTTGTAGTTCCTTACCCACGGTTATCATTGACTTGTTATAGCCAGGGATGTCAGCTTCGTATCGTGCATACCAGGTTCTGTATGGATGATCTGGTGTGGACGCCTCGACATAGTGCATATCGAAGAATTTCTCCGTAGGTTCTATGGTTGCACCTGCAGGAGTCCAGGATCCTCCACTTCCTGATTCGTTATTTCCGACGTACGTTAGAACGACAGAAGCATTCTTGTAGTGCAGAACCGGATCCTCAGTATACCAATTGTATTTCAGCTTGAAGTCCATGAACTGGATTTCCTCGCCCTCATCTAACGTGTACGTCTTCTCTATCCGTATCGTGCCGTTCAGCGTCTTGTTGTTGGTCAGGACGGATCCGTTAACATAACTCAGAGTAACTACATTTTCTCTCATAGGATCGCTGGTCGGGTTCTCGAAGAGGTCAAGTCCTGCCGGTGCTGTAGTGAAGTTGGAAGCTATGGGGAACACAAAGAAGGTTCCTTTAAGTACGCCTCCCGGTAAAGGATCGAAGTCCACGTTGTCTACAAGCATGTACGTTGACTCCACTTCGATGGTCGCTTCTGGGCCTGTCGGTGTCTTGTCATCTGAGAAGTTATGCGCTGGCTCATACCAAATCCTCAAGAACTTCTTCACTGCCGCGTTTAGGCCGTCCGAAACAATTGGATAGTCTGCACTCCGCTCCACAATTGCGGGGTTGAAGGTTATTGAGTCCTTCCTTAACGCCGCGGGATTGAATGGATATTGATAGTTGCTGTAGATCCATGACCCGTTACCTAAGGTGTAAGCATTTACGGGTCCCCGGTCATCTTCGCCATAGATGCGCAGCCGGGAATAATAATCGCCATAGCTGTTTACGTAGATGTCCATCTCGTCACCCATCAGCGTATCCGTTCCCAGCACATCATCTTCCGGCTCAACGTCATACGCGAATGCAACTCGCGGCATCTCTGATGATCGGTTCATCTCCGAAAGTCCCATCGAATTCGGTGCGTAGAATGAGCTTACAAGCAGATAATCGCCGCTCTTGTTCACTGGTGGCGTCGGCACATCCCAAAGCGTGGGTAGTGCAAACGCTGTGTAATGGTCTGGTTCCGTTTCAATGTCAAAGTGGGTCCAGCTATCTACCGGTGGAGGCGTACTGAAATTTTCTAACAGTATCTCGTACAGCTCAGTGTCAAATCTCGGCTCTACGGCCTCTTCAATGTATGCGAACACCAACGGTTCCACTTTGCTTGGGGATATTCGCTCCTCGGTATCATTCAATATCCAATTACCATCATTATCTGGATCCATCGGCGTCCAGCCTAAACCTGATGGTGGATTCGGCATCGTCAGGTAGCGCTCTTCTAATCCGGTTAGAGGATATGTATCGGGCTCCCACAGCACGACGTTTATGTCATCGACGATGTAATGATCCGCATTGAACGGCGGGTTCAACGGTATTGTCTCTTCAGGGGCAATCGCATCGAGCCACTGTGATGACACGATCTTGTCATCAATGAAGCTCCTTGTGCCATCAGTATCCTTTGGTAGCGGCGTCCTCAGCGTGATATATTTGAAGGCATCTCCAACTGTATCGCCACTTGTATCTATTACCTCAATCGCGGGCACGTCGTATCGAACGCCATTCACGTAGAACGTATCTCCTGCTGTAATGCGTTTACCCACGACGATCTGAGCAAAGCCACCTCCGAACGCGTCGAATCGCGCATACCAGGTTCTCTCAGGATGGCTATAGGTGTTATACCTCACGTTATGTCTGTCAAACCAGGTATTCCCGTCTGGATCATCAGCCGCGCCATTATCGTATCTTCCCAAAAGGCACCCCACAAACGTGTCATCTTCCACATTGCCCGCATACGACATTCTTACCTTGGCAAACGTATTGCCCGTGACCGGATGCGTAACCGTATAGAGATACTGTAGTTTGTGGTCTAAGAATTGTACTTTATCGTCCGGAGCCATAGAATATCCCTTTTCAATCTGTATCGTTCCACTCGTGGTCTTATTGAAGCTAACCGTCAAGTCTTCCGATGTTACATCCACAAGCTTGACAGTGTTATTCGTCGCTAAATAAGTTTCGATCCCTACATCATTTGCGAATGAGCCAAGCCCGGTTTGATTCAGCTTCTCTGCTATCGGGAAGACGAATTGCGAGTTGTTCCTTCCTGATACGGGCATTATATTAACTGCGTCTACCAGCATATAGGTCGTTTCAACTTCGATGGTTGGGTAGTGGTAATCGGTGGAGCTGTAGTAATGGTGTGGCTCGTACCAGAGTCTGAGGTACTTCTTGACGTCTATGTCACGGTTGCCATCGCTAGTATTTGCAAACATGGCGTCATATTCACCGTCCTTTACAATTGCAGGGTTGAAGACCAGCACATCCTTTTGCAGTGCAGTTGGGTCAAAGGCGTCCGCATAGTTGGGGTAGACAAATTGCCCCTGAGAATCATAGACCGTAACCGCAGGGCCCTCGTCGAGTTCACCGTACACGCGCAGCGTTGCCTTATAAAGCGAGACGTTACCTATTCCCTCATTACCTTCTGGCGGTCCTGGTGGTTGTGAAGCGACTGGTAATACCGTAAATATCGAAGCAATCATTATAAGCGCTAGTGTTATTCCTATTATATTCTTTTTAGTATTCATTTTTTTTCTTTTCACCTCCTAAATGCTTTGATTGCAAGGAAGAGTATATAAAGCTTCCGCCTTTTTCACCCCTTCCTTATGCTACCGTTACATCTCCCCCTTCGCCTCCTTTCCTTTCTGACGATAGAGAGAGTGAACATCTTTTCTCTTTGTCTATTTATAAAGTTTGCGGTTTATCTCCCCGTATCATGGCTGTGGAAGCGGCGTATTGCTGAAGTCAGGACGCGACCCCAAAACATTTAACCTGACAGTGCCTACCTACGTTAAAACCTGAGCTATGATAGCTATAACCGGGCAAGTGCTCCGGATTCTGCCCGTCCGGGAAATAACTGACGGAGATACCACTAAACGGGTCGTTGACCTCATTATCGCGGATGAATTCGATTACCAGCGCGTATCTCTCTGGGACGACAAAGCAGAACTCGTCATGACCGGTGAAATAAAATTGGGCGATGTGCTCTCGATAAAGAACGCTTCGAGCTCTGAACCGCAAGCGGCTGGCGAGAAGCGAGTTCATGCCGGACGATACGCGCGCGTATCAAAAACCGCTGCAGATATCGCGCCGTTACGGCATACATCAGCCACGAAACTCACCGTGCTGGCGGTTGCGCGACCCGAACAGGGGCAGGTCTGCATTGCGGGCATCGCTGATAACGGCGACTGGATACGGCCACAGGGCGTTTACGAACGCGAGATGATTACCGCAGGTATGCCGCTGTTCAAAAACCTCTGCGTCTCCACGCTCTATCTCGATACGTGGCGGGGCAGACGGCCAAGGAAGGAAGATCGGTTCTTCGTTTACAGTACGGGTGTAGAGAAAGAGCTGAACGAAACGGCGCAGCAAGATTTTTTGGATCGGCATGTTGATGCGGCCGTGGACGACGTGTTCAAACGCAGCGGCAGGAGTTTGGGCTTGATAAAGCCACTTACCATTATGCAGGTGTACGAGGAAAAAGCGCGCACGAGGAAGGGCGAGAAGCGCTATGAGCGTTACATTCGGTTCAACTTCAAAGACGCTTCGGGCAGAATGTATCGACACTGGTCGTGCCGCTGCAACGCCTTTTACAACGCCTGGAACGCCCTGAAGGAGAAGCATCGGTGGACATACGGCTGGCGAATGCTCCGATACCTGCGGAAGAACGAAACGTACCTTGCCATCGGCCTTACGCATTCCGATTACGGTGTGAGTGGGCTGGAATACGGCGCGTACCCGCTGATCGTTGGGGTGCACGTTGTGCGTCGAAATGCGTACGTAGAATGAAGAGCTCACTCATCCAATCCATCCATCCATCAAGGAAGGAAGGAGGGGCGCTATATATACCGCGATGGATTATTACCGAACCGCGTTTGCTCACGGGTTCCTCCCTTCTTATCTCGGCTGTCCGGTGATTATCGCAGACGGTTTGAGCGACGACGGTGTGCAGGTAACGGAGCACGTGGAAATAGCGAAGGGCATATACGATAGCGATGCGATGCTCCTCGTTTCACATGCCACCGGCCATTGCGCTTCCTCGTTCGGTGGTGCGATAAAGAACGTCGCAATGGGCTGCGTGACGAAGAAGACCAAGTTTTATCAGCACGAAGTGACGAGACCGGTGCGTTACAATGGCCGGAAGGGATGTCCGGGAAGCTGCAAAAGAGGCTTGCGGAAGTCGCGTATGCCGTCCTTAGAAATCTGCCGTATTCCCGATTCCTCTTCCTCAATTTCCTCGTGGATATAACGCCGTTCTGCGATTGCGGTGAATTCGCGCCGGGCCGGAGTATATAAGCCCGGACATTGGCGTTGTAGCCTCTAACGATATCGTCGCCGTTGATCTGGCCACCGTAGAACTAATAGGTAAGCACGTCTTCGCGGGCGACCCGACGATCCAGATGCGTGAAGCTCATGCGCTGGGCCTGGGTGAGCTGGAATACAAGCTGGTCCGGGTTTGAAACGACTGACTAGGTTGAAGAAACAGCTTACTCCACCTTGACCTTCTCCTTCTTCTCCTCTTCTCCGGTTTCGAGGTCTTTCTTGTAAGTCTCTAACAAGGATATTTCCTTCTCTATGACATTAGTTATTGTTTGCAGTGCGCTTATCCGCAGGTCAATAAGACGAGAAGCGAACTCTGATGGTTTCGGTATATAATTCTCAAGAGATTTAGCGATGTCGCCAGTAATATCCGCAGCAACCTTCAAGGGTACCGCCGCCGTTCCCGCAAGGACTTTGATCGCCTTTACTAAATCCTCTTCCTCCCTACTCATTTTCTTTCCTTCTTCCATCGTTCATCAGTAAAGTATATATGCAAATCCGCATTTAAAAGTTTCGCCTTATCGAGCTTCATCAAGTGTGCAATCGCGGGAAGCGGGATGAAGTTTCTCGCCTCCCCGATATCGGTTGAAATAACGACCGATAAGTCTTCACCCATCCGTTCGACCTCACATACCTCCTTGTATTTGCCGGCAGTAGGTAACGGAACGATTACTTCTAATCCTCCCTCTATCTCCTCCACCCTAATTGCCTTACCCTCGTAGTAGATCTGGGCCGGATCTTCACCGTTGAACAATTCATCACCGACTGCAGAAAGGAGTTCCAAACCTTTAACTTCCGATTGAAAGAGCCTGAGCTTCTTCAGGGGCAGTGGATGGAATGCTGATTCTGATTCTGCCAGATATTTCTCTTGCGCCGCTTTCCACTCCTTAAAATACGCATCACTCACGTCGTCCGGGATTATCTTGTTCATTACAGCAAGATCAACGTTGATATCGTAGAGGTTGGCAAGGAGGTACGTCCTTTTCAGGTTCTGTATACTGAACGCCTCGGGATTTGCAATCAGCCGTAAACTGGTGACTTTACGGTCCGCTATGATAGTTTTAAGCTTGCTGAGCACTTCAAGGAGCTTAATGTCCTGTTTTATCACTTCTTTGCCCGGTGTTGGTATCCCGACGATGGGCTCTACCAGTTTCGCGATATTAGCAAGCGGAGCTACCAATTTGATTACTTTCGATGCGGTGGATCCAAGTATTGTGGGCAGGTAAATGTTCTTAAGCGCGTCCCCGGATGGCACGGTGTCAAGCACAATGACATCGTAGCTGTTCGATTCCACGTACTCAACCAGCTTTAACAGCGATACGAACTCGGTCATGTTCGGCAATGCGGCGATTTCGTATGCGAGCACTTCATCAACCCCTCGCGATTTGAATAGATTAACGACGTATTCCTGTATCACGCCGTAGGACTCGCGCGCCTCCCGTATAGGGTCTATTTGAACCGCCCAGAGCTTGTCCACGATTGCCGTCGGCCTATGGTGCACCACGGTTTCAAGCGCATCCGAGAGCGTATGCGCCGGATCGGAAGAGATAATCAGAGTCTTGTAGCCCCTCTCAGATAGTTTCAAGGCTGTAGCACAGGAGATAACAGATTTACCCGCGCCGCCTTTACCGGTATAAAAGATAACTCTCATTTCCCGCTTCTCAAATGGAAGTGCAACGTTATAATTTTAGAGAACATGGAAGTGCTGTCATTGAATGCGTTCACTTTGGTGCCTGCAGCGCCCTTATCCGTCCATATCACCGGTATTTCCTTTACTCTGTACCCTCTCCTCTGGGCCCGTACAAGCAGCTCGGTATCCCAGAACCAGTGCTCATCCTCTATCTCGTCCACGATCTGCATCAAGGCCTCTTTGCGGAAGGACTTGAACCCGCATTGATGGTCCCGGAGCTTTGACCGTAAAATCACGCGAACAAGGAAATTAAAGGCCGTACTCAGTATATTCCGCTTCAAGGAGCGTTTCACGTCGCTCTCTTTCATCAGCCGTGAACCGGTTGCGAAATCGTACCGCTCCGCTCTTATTGCGTTTATCAACGGTTTTACATACGACAGATCGGTGGAGAGGTCGACGTCCATGTACATCAAAATATCGCCGTGAGCGCTTTTAAACGCGCGATTAAGCGCTTTGCCTCTACCCAATCGCTCGTCGCTATGAATATGCCTGACGGCCGGGTCTTCGGCTGCTAGCCGACGTGCTAGGTCCGCCGTGCCGTCGGTGCTGCCGTCTTCTGCAATGAGTATCTCGTACGCAGCAGTGAATGCAGCTAACGCTTGCTTCGTCTGTTGTACTGCTGCTTCTATCTTGCTCGCTTCGTTATGCGCCGGAAGCACAACGGAGAGTTCTTTTTTTCCTTCCCCCGCTTCTTGCATAGCGATTCACTTTGCACGTTAAGTAAAAGGATCGGTTACGGATATTTAAAAAAAAGCGGTAAGTTTTATTTCTGCCCGGACGTAAAAGATAGAGCGATGATCATGGTGGAGGATTGGAACGTCGTTGTAATAGGGGACGGCGATAGGGAGCAGGACCTATTAGAGTCGTTAGAAGAGGACGGCGAGTTTGAACGTTCGGGATTTCGCGATGCCGTAATTGGAGACGTGGAAGACATCGTGGAATTCTTAGAGGATGCGGAGCAGAAGAAGTACCCGTACTTGAAGCGGGTGATCCCCATCGATGATGCGTTCTTGGTGTCTCCGGAGAGCTTAATAGATAAACTGAAGCAGCGAGTCGAGGGATATCTCGATGAGGTAGAGCCAGGTGAGACGTTCGGATTCCGTATTGAGCACAGAGGGTTGGAAGGGGGCATCAGCAGCAAGAAGGTAGAGCGCGAAGTGAGCGGCTATTTCTTCGCGCTGGTGGAGAAGGTTTACGGCAGGAAGCCGAAAGTGAACGTAAAGATGCCGGATAAGCTGATCGTCATAGCGATCTTGGGTAATAGATGCGGGATTGGCTTCATCACGCGCGAGCTGCTGGAGAAGTACAGCGTGATCAAAGTACGGTGAAGGGTACACCATATATGAGATAATATAGAGTTAACTGCAGCTATTCCTTTCTTCTAGCTAGTAGAGTAGTGAGCACGATGCGGAAAGCACGGAGGTTAATGACCATCGCGGGCTCGGACAGCAGCGGCGGCGCGGGGATACAGGCGGATATAAAGACGTTCGCCGCGCTGGGCGTTTATGGCACCTCGGTCCTCACCGCCATTACCGCTCAGAACTCGTCCGGCGTGCACGAGGTGCATGAAGTACCCGGCGAAATTGTGGAAGCACAGATCGCCGCCATTATGGACGATGCCGGCCTTAACGCGGACTGTGCAAAAACCGGCATGTTGTATTCCGCGGAGATAATCGAACTGGTGGCGAAGGCGCTCAAACGCTACACAATACCGTTTGTCTTAGACCCCGTAATGATAGCGGGCTCTGGCGGCGCGTTAATCGAAAACTCCGCTTTAAATGCACTCATCACGCAGCTTTTACCGCTCTGCACGGTGGTAACGCCGAATGTACCGGAAGCACGCGTTATCTCCGGGATGGCGATCGTAACAAAGGACGATACGAAAGAAGCAGCGCTTAAGATACACAAACTGGGCGCACCGGCAGTGATTATAAAAGGTGGGCATCTCGAAGAGGAATTGGCCGCGGGAAGAGCAACGGATTTGCTTTACGATGGCAACGACACTGGCGAATTCACAGAGATAAGCTCGCCTGTCGTAAAGACGGAGCGAACAATACACGGTGGCGGCTGCTCCTATTCCGCCGCGCTGGCTGCCGAACTGGCGAAGGGCAAACCGTTGCAGAAGGCGGCCGCATCGGCAAAAGGCTTTGTGTACGATGCCATCGTCGGTGGCGAAACGGTATCCACAATGATCGCCGTAAACCAGGTGCGGCACGTGCGTAAAGACGCTGATAGATACTGGACCCTGGAAAACGTCAAGCAAGCGGTCAGAACGCTGAAAGCGATCGAAGGTTTTGAATCCGTTATTCCTGAGGTCGGCACAAACATCGGCATGGCCATCGAAACCGCAGCGAGCGAGCAGGACGTTGCAGCGGTGGACGGCCGGATCGTGCGTACGAAAGAGGGGGTAACCGCAGGCTGCGTGGGATTCGGCGTGAGTAATCACGTTGCACGGCTGATACTGGCGATGATGGAGCTGGATGAAACGCGAAAAAGCGCAATGAACGTGAAATACTCACCGGAGATAGTTGAGGCTTGCAAGACGCTGGGCATGCGCGTTGCTTCCTTTGATCGCGCTAAAGAACCAACCGATGTGAAGACCATGGACTGGGGCGTGCAAGAAGCGAGCCGTGAATTCGTCCCTGAAGTGATCTTCGACCTCGGCGCGGTAGGAAAGGAGCCAATGGTGCGAATCTTCGGGAATACGGCAATGGAAGTCGCGGAAAAAGTGAAGGGAATCGCAGAGACTTTAGAGTAACGGATCTTTTTTCTTTAACTTGACAAAACGTTCTTTTATAAAATCAGAAAGGCTGATGCCGAACGTAATACGAGACCCGCTGCATGGATATATAGAACTGGACGAACTTGCCAGCGCGATCATAGATACCGCGGAGATGCAGCGGCTGAGGCGGATCAGACAGCTCGGCTTCTCTTATCTGGTCTATCCGGGCGCGAATCATACGCGGTTCGAGCATTCGCTCGGCACGTACCATCTGATGAATGTCTTGCTTAACCGGCTCGAAGTAGCGAAAGAGGAAGAGCAGGAGCTGCTCGTTGCGGCATTGATCCATGACGTGGGCCATGGCCCGTATTCGCACGTGACCGAGCCGCTCATAAAGCGGCTGACGGGAAAAGGCCATGAAGATCTCGAATCCGTGCTCTTTGCAGAGGAGAACGTGCGGGAAAAAGATGCCGAAACCGCAGCAGCACCGACCATAGCAGAAGTCGTGGAAGCGCATCATTTGGATATACGGAAGATCCTAGGTTACATAAAAGGCGAGAAAACAGAAGGTGTGCGAAAGCGGGATCTTTCACGGATATTAAACGGCGAAATCGACGTGGACAAGATGGACTATTTGGTTAGAGATTCGTATTATACCGGCGTGGCTTACGGTGTCGTTGACAATATACGGCTCATCCAAGGGCTGAATTTCTTCGATGACGAGCTCGTTCTCACGGAGAAAGGAGTGCTGCCGGCAGAATATCTGCTCTTCTCCCGGTTCCTGATGCACCCTACCGTTTATAATCACCATACCGGTCGGATAGCGCAATTGATGCTTTTGAATGCACTTGACGCGTTCATCGAATCCTCAGCAGAATCGAAAGACTATGCAGCCGCATTACGAACAATGGACGATTCCGAGATAAACATCGCATTAAGGAATGCCGGGGGCTATCCAAACGAGATGATAACGCGGCTAAACGAGCGGCGATTGTTCAAACGGGCGATATACACAAACGTAAGCGAGCTGGATGCGAGTGCAGCAGAAGGTTTACGTGACGCACGACGGATGCAAGAAGTAGTAGCGGACATAAGCAAGCGCGCGGGCGTTGATAAGAAATATGTCTTACTGGATTATCAAAAGCCAAAAGGCAGGGAGTTAGAAGAAGGTGCGGCAAGGGTGGTTATCGGGAACGAGTTCAGGAGTCTGCGCGATGTGTCATCGCTCGTTGCCATGCTCAGTCGCGAATTCGAGCGGAATTATAAAATCGGGGTTTATACGCCGGAAGAACATAGAGCAAAAGTGAAAAAGGCTGCCGAAGAGATCTTGTGGAAGTGAAAAAGTTATGTCCAGATATAAAAATCACAAAGTGTTGCAATACATGAGGATGTAGAAATGTATAAAAGTTTCAAAATAATAGATGATTTTGTTAAAGAGATATACGGTTTTAATTTAATTGGAGAACCAATTAATCATGATATTTCAAAAATAAAGGAGTTAAGAAAAGCTCATGAGACTATAAAAGAGATAACACAAAGGAAAAGAAAACCCTATTCAAATGAATTTATCAAATACGTGTATCCTCTATTAGAAATTTCATTGCAGTGGTCTGAGTTAAAGAAAGAAGGGAGTATAACTGAATATTTTTTAGAAAAATGCAAGCAAAGAGTTAGAACTCCAAACAACTTTTATGGCACCATATTCGAGATAGATATGGCCTCTAGGTGTATTTTATCAAATTGGGATATTAAATTTTCAGAAGATTGCACTAAAGAAGGGAGGCAAATAGATTTTGTATTTTATAAACGTGATAATCATTGTAAAGTGATTGGTGTAGAATGTCATTCAAAAAGAAATACACGTAATCTCACAATCCAAAAGATTAACAGAGCTATTAATGATAAGGCAAAGAAGTTTGAACAGGAATTTATAAATAAATTAGGCTTTAATCTAGATGAGAAGTTGTTAATTATTGATATAACGACAGCTAACTATTCTTCGCCTAAGATTTTGGAAGATTTAGATAAAACCGAAATGAGTGGTAAATTAGACGCAGTAATTTTCACTTGGAGAGAAGATAAAATAGATGGCGAAAATCATAGTTTAGCAGTAAAGTATAAAGTCATTGGTGATTGTGATAAGAAATATTTTTCAACAACATATGCCGCAGAACTTCGTAAAGGTCCCGTTTTCTTTGTGAGAAAATATATCGAGCCTGAACCTTGTGTTATCAAAGTAGAACCTGAAGAAAGAACTCATAGGATTGGAAAGCAGAAGAGATAAAAAAAGTGATGTGATTTGCTCAATCACGCCTCTTCCGCTTCCGCCTTCGCCAGAAGCTCCGCAAGCGACTTCTTGCCGTATTCCTTGACGGTTACATTGATCTGCGAGATTTCCGTGGAGATTTCGTTACCCCGCACGGATTTCCGGCTGCCCCAGAGGGCGGAAAAGTGGTCTACCATATTGTAGCCACAAAGGTAGTTATTTATATGCCTCCATACTATAACTCCATATATGGCAGGTACACAAAGTAAATACATTACGCTCTCCATCAAAGTTCGCAGAGAAATGAAGGAGAAACTCGAGCACGCGGGGATTAAGCCGAGCGAGGTGATGCGTACGGCGTTAAGTGATGCGCTCGAAGAGGCGGATAAGGAAGCATTATTAAACGAATGGAAGATTGTGCGCGGGATCTTCAAGAAAATTCCAGAAGAGCGTATAACGAGGGGCATCCGGGAAGATAGGGAGCGATAACATGCTGTTTGATGCAAGTTCAATTTATCTTCTTGCTAAAGAAGGGCGTATCGAGATTCTTATAGGAAAGAGCACACTCTCACTCGCAATCTACGAACTCGGGAATGCGATCTTGAAGGATATTCGAATATTCAAGAGTATCTCACCTGAAGAAGGCATGAAAGCACTGAGTTTTTTAAGAAAAATCCTGGAGAAAATGGAGGTTCATGCGATAGGCAGGAACGAGGTTCAGATACTGAAGTTCGCGGGAGAGCAGGGTCTCACTTTTTACGATGCAGCCTATTTACAAATGGCGTTGGAGCTTGAAGCGCCACTCGTGACAGAGGATGAAAAGCTCAAACGCGTTACATCCGCCCTCGCCCTAACCGAGGTTTACTCTGCTCATGAGTTGTGAAACCACACATTTTCGACATGGAGCCAGCGCTGCCGAGAAATAGGGATGTGAAGGGGTCAAAAATCGATGATGGTTTTAGGGTTCGCAATTCCCACGAGACCGTTCAAAGCTCACTCAACCTATCACGCCTCTTCTGCTTCCGCCTTCACCAGAAGCTCCGCAAGCGACTTCTTGCCGTATTCCTTGACGGTTACATTGATCTGCGAGATTTCCGTGGAGATTTCGTTACCACGCACGGATTTCCGGCGCCGTTTACCTTGCTCTTTTAGCTGGTACCCTGGGGGATCAGTGATTAATATCCGCTTCCGCGCCATACCCCCAACGTCTTTACGCATCGGCATACCCTGCTTGTCCGAGCCGCCGGTTATCTCGAGCGCATAGCCGCCCAGACCAAGAATATCCGCATCCACAACGTTGCCGACCCGTTTCCCGATGAACAGCGCATTCGCTTCTGCATCCTTGCCTTCCACTTTGTACGCCTTACCTGTTTTTGAATCGCTTATCACAATCTGCATTTTGTTTTTGTGCTCCCTTCTCCTTCTATCTTAATTTATAAACCTTCTTCTAATAAGTCTCTTTTTTCGTGCTCTTTATATTTTTTCATGGTTCACCGAGGACTCGCGGTTAAGAGCACTTTGAAGATTGATAGAGAAATATTCCCCTCATCAAACCTTTATTTGCATTAATGAACTCGTATAGAGAGTCTTCCGCAATCTCCCTTCTCAAGCACTCTATCCACCCCTCCATCTTGCCGCCTTTCACCGCTCTAATAAAGAATATATGAAAATGAGTTGTTACGTAATCTGGTTTTTTAAAACTTGGCGATGTAAGATGTATAGGGTTATAAAATGTCAGAAGTAGAGACTTTGGAGGATTTATATAATTGGATAGAGGACGAATACGTCTCTGATTTTTTAGGTGCTGTTATGAATATACTGCATGACAGACCTAACGTGTGGGTTACAATAAGAGATATAGCTGCGATTTTAAACAAACAATTTGTTGAGACCTACGCCAAGCAGATGACTTTGCTACTGTTTCCAATACGCTTCTTACCTGAAATAGAAAGTAAAGAAGACGAGGATGATGCATTATGGAGATTTAAATATAACCCTGATACAGAGAAGGAATTTAAGAAGACAGGTTTTGAGAGGTTATCAGATCGACAGATCTCCAAATGGGATATAATTGAGAAAGCTTACGCTAAAACTATAGATGATAACATAGGGTATTTCAAAGGCGAAAAACAGGAAAAGAACCTAAAAAGTGGGGATGACCAGTTAGAGGCTGCAAGGAGCCAACTAAGAAAAGCACAACTGGATGAACGGGAGGTAGGGAGGGATCTTTAAAAAGTCTTGAGTTTAAAGCAGCTTGTCTACAAATCCTCATGGAGAGCAGCCGCAACAGATGGAATGATAACTGAAGTTAGTGACTCGATATAACTCCTAGGATCGAATATTTTTTGAGAGGAACACCTAAAGGCTATTCTACTCTCGCGAAGAATATCGATAAACTCACCCTCGCTCCCTCTTAATCTCTCACCCACTACCGATATTTGATTATAGAGTATTTTTGCACTCCCGGCGCTCGTAAATTCCTCACCAATTATTCTACTGTTGGCAAGTTGCAGGAATTTCTTAATGACTATCCGATAATCTGTGGGGATTTTATCCACTTTGACGAATACCTCAAAAGCCTCCTTAAACCTCTTAAAATATCTCTCCTCTAACTCCTCCAAGATATTCTCTTTTGTCCTATATACACTGTCCCATAGCTCTCGATCTTTAGATTGTTTGGTGCGGACACCGCAGCCCCACGGTTCTTCTGGGATGTATAACGAGGGATGTCTCGATTTTAATTCTTCATGATACTTGTTCTGAATTTTAACCATTGTATTTTTCACCTTATCTAATCCCTCTGGAGATGATGTGCTAAAATAAACGGTGAGAATCTCAAGGGGAGTCGTAAAGGAGTCGCTAAAAAGACCGATGGAATAGCAAGGATGAAATCTAAGATATAAAATCGCCAGATAAACAGCCATTGCTTCTTCATCACTCCCCATGAGATCGTCCAGCGAGATATTCATTTCTCATTCTCACCTCCTTCGTGTTACAATCTCCTTACTTACGTCCTCTTTCTTCTAAATGCAATTTTTTGGTAGTTATAGCCCATAGGTAGACGGAAATTTTCATACCCGTTTCTTCTCATTTCTTCTATTATTTCATCGTCGCTCATATTTGGCCATGTCTTTCTTAAATCTTCCAGCAACGGTGCTTTAGGTTTATAGCCATAGTTTCGCGTCACTTTCTTCGCCCCTTCATGCAGTTTGATACTAATTTAAAATTGAATCTAAGCAAAAACGCTATCGCAGCAGCTTCTTTTTCTGCTCATTAAATTCCTCATCTGTGATAACTCCTTGATCATGTAACTCTGCTAATTTTTTAAGTTCGTCCGCTATTTCCGTCTGCTTCGGTTCTTCCTTTGGCTTCTCCTTCGCTGCTCTAATTATAAACCTAATAGCAAGCAGGATCGCTGTTATTACAACAATAATCGCGATAGCAATTGGTACTAGTAGAGTTACTAGAATTCCTGTTTCTGTTGGTCCAATCAAATCCACAATCACCCCCTGTGTTTTACACCATACCTTTCTATCTCACGGACCCATATAAAACTTTCGATGTATATATCCAAAACGTCGACATGCCACTCACTCCTCCCTGATTTGCCTTTTACGTTTAATCTCCAACAATTCCTCCAGCACTTCCTCTTCATCTGGCGAGAGCACCCCACCATGCTTTTTCAGTTCCGCTATTTCCTCTTCGTTGAGGTTCGTGTACAAGACGTCATTTTCATTGATGTGCCGCCCGACCGTCGGTTTCCGCAGCGCGATTGCCACCTGCATGCCCTGCTCTGCACGCGATATATTCTCGCCTTTATCCTGTATCTCGTTGATCGAGCCGACATTCGCCCCGTCCGGTTTGATCAATTCCACACCCGTCCTTATCTTTCCCGCCAGGACTTCGACACCAACAATCGCCGGCTTGCTCAGTCTGAACAAGCAGCCGGGTAGTATCTTGATCTTCGCCGGCGTACTCACCCGTTCCAGAAGCTCTTTCTTCTCTTTTTCCTTCTCGGTCTTCACCCAGTCTCCGTAATCCTCGATCAACCGATAAATAACGTCACTCGTAAACACCGGAAGTTCTGCCTGTGCCGCCGCTTCTCTTGCATCCGGAAGAAAGCCAACGTTAAACCCGAAGATAACCCGTAAATAACGATCTGTAACCGTAGTAGCTTCCATCACGTCGCGTTTGGAGATGTTCCCGACGTCTGCGCGTTTGATCTCCTCGATACCCTGCTCCCTGAGCTCCTGGGCGAGCGCCTCGAGCGAGCCCATGGTATCTGCTCTTATAATGATCCCTTCTGGAACTGTCTCCATCTTCAACTCTTCGATATCGCTCTTCACTTCGTCCATTACGCTTTCAAGCGCCGCTTCGTCCTTTACAACGCGCACCTGCGATCCGGGCAGCGCTGATTCCAGATTTGGCGCCACTATTTTCAGACCGGCAGCGGCATTCACCGTCTTTACTCGTTCGAATCGCTGCTCCACACGTATCTCCTGCAACGCACGTGGCTTTAACAACGCCTTCACCTTCGTTACGATCGGTTCCTCTTCCGTACTGCCCACGACAATCGTATCGCCCACGTTGAGCTTGCCATCGTATAAGATCGCGTCGATCGTGGTCCCGAGCCCTTTCTCCTCCTTCTTCTCCAGGATCGTGCCGACGCCCGCTTCCTCCAAATGCAGTTGCAAGGTTCGCTCGAAGTACCGCTGCGATAGCCCGATCAGCACGAGCAGCAAATCCGCAATGCCCTCGCCGGTCTTCGCGCTCACCGGTACGATAGCCACGTTCTTCGAAAAATCCTTTATCCGGTCGTACCGCTCCGCCGAGAAGCCTTTATCGTAAAGATCGCCCACGACGCTGTATAGCCGCATATCCACCTCCTTCTGCGCGTATTCCGGCTGTTCGGTATAATTAATAAGGAACGGCTTCTTCTTCGAGTTCCACCCTTTTATACGATCGATTTTGTTCAATACAACGACAAACGGCGTTTTTAATAACCGTAACACGCTCAACGATTCGTACGTCTGCGGCTGAAAGCCCTCCATCACGTCAACCACGATAACCGCAACGTCAGCTAACGCACTGCCGCGTTTCCGCAAAGACGCAAAGGCATGATGTCCCGGGGTGTCAATAATAAGCAACCCTGGAATGTCTATGTCCGTCCAGTCGCGCTTCAACGGCTCGCAAATCTGCTTTATCGTGGTAATCGGAATTTCGGTTGCACCGATGTGCTGAGTAACGCGACCTGCTTCCTTCTCCGCCACCGCCGTGCCCCGTAGTGAATCGAGCAACGTAGTCTTACCATGATCTATGTGCCCCACCACGGCGAGTATCGGAGTCCTGATGTCGCGCTTCTCGCCCATGCCTTTCGTTCGCCCCCTTCTTTTATACTATCTATCAAGTAATCAGCCACTTTTACTTCTGCTTTTACTCCGCCAAGAGAAACTCTTCTTCTGCTTCCAGCCGCCCTCTTCTTGCTCTTGTCCTTGTCCTTGCCCCTGTTCCTCTTTATCAAATTCAGAGAGCAATTCTTTCTGCTTCTTGCTCAATTTTGTCGGCGTTACTACCTTCAACCGCACCACCAGGTTCCCTCTACCATAGCCCCTCAAATCAGGCATTCCCTTGTTCTTCAGCCGGAAGTTCGTGCCTGATTGCGTGCCCGCGGGAATTTTTATTCGCGCAGAGCCACCATCGATCGTGCTTATCTCGATCTCATCGCCAAATGCCGCTTGAGCAAAGCGAACCGGAACTTCACAGAACAGATCAGCCCCCGCACGTTTGAAAAATTCGTGCTCCTTTACATGCATTATCACGTACAAATCGCCCGGTGGTCCGCCTCGTTCCCCTGCACCACCTTCACCTGCAACCCGCAATCGACTCCCGGTATCCACACCCGGTGGGATCTTCACTGATAGTTGCTTCGTTACGCTAACCTTACCGGTGCCATTACAATTCTCGCATGGCTTCGTTATCACCCGGCCACGACCGTCACAGCTAGGGCAGGCAGAGATGGAAATGAACTGGGCGAAGCCTTGCCTCTGCGCTCTTTGCACCTGCCCGGACCCGCCACACGCGGTACATGTCTCCAAGCCACCCGAAATCGCTCCCGTACCATTACAGGAGGTGCAAGCCTCTTTCTTCGTGATGGTTATCTCTTTCTCCATGCCCCTCGCTGCTTCTTCCATGTCTATCTCAAGGTCATACCGAATGTCGCTTCCCCTCTCCGGTCTGTATCGATCATTCGCCCTTGTATAGCCACGGCCTCCACCGCCAAAGAACACGTCGAATGGAGAAGAACCTACACCAGCTTGAGTGGCTCTACTGCCACCGAATCCGAAATTACCGCCAAACAGATCCCTAATCAGATCACCAAAGATATCCTCTACGTCGCTGCTTCGTGTGAAATTAGACCAATCAAATCCGCCAGGACCGAAATCAACACCCGCGTGCCCGAATCGATCGTAATTCGCACGCTTCTGCGGATCTGATAGCACTTCATAAGCTTCAGAAAGCTCTTTAAACTTCTCCTCTGCCTCTTTCTGGTTATCCTTATTCAAATCGGGATGATGCTTCTTAGCTAATCTACGATACGCATGTCTAATATCATCCTTCGATGCTTCTCTCTCCACACTTAAAACAGTGTAGTAATCTCTCTTCTCTGCCAATTTCAGCTACGCCTCGCTATCTAAATTCTATCTATTATGGTATGGTATAAAGTTTTTAACCGCCGCACGAGGTTCACTTAATAATTCGTTCGCTCCACCGGAAATACCGGCAAACACCCCATGTATTTATATATAACCTCCAATAATGTTTCACTTATTCATTGAAAGGGGAGAAGGCGTGAAGGAAGAGGTAAAGGTGCGGGTGGAAGTAACGATCGGGGGGAGAGAGATAACCCTGCTGGAGAAAGTAGCTTACTCCGTAGCCGAAGCACTTGGCCCTCGTGCGATAAAAGAGGTCGAAAATTTCTTAGTGAATCAACGTTTATCGCTCTCCACCAATTATCCCTACGATCTGGAAAGCGAAGATCTCACCATAAAGGAGCGGTTAGTCGGATTTTTACGCTTTGATGAACGTGCACCTAAGGGGTGGTTCACTTCTTCACAGGTACGAAAAACATACGAAGAGGTATTCGATGAGAATGTGCGACTGAGCACCATCTCCACTTATCTGGCAAGCATGCATTCTGACGGCACATTAGAGCGAAAAGGGAGCAGAGCGAAGAGAAGCTACCTATTGCATGCTGCAGATCACGCAAAAGCAGCAAGCGCAGTAGTATAAGTACGTATCCAGCTGTGTATGTATCTATCGCGTCAGAAATCCCCTTCAAACTTGCGGATCTAAAATCCGTCTTATCTCTTTTTTAAACGAATCCAAAGAGCCCTCGTTCTTTACCACCTTATCTGCTTTTTCCATCGCTTCGCCCATTCCCCACCCCTTCTCTCGTTCCTCTCGCTCTTTGAATTCTTCGAGTGTTAGCGCGTCATCAGCCCGGCCACGTGCTTTTATCCGTTCGTAGCGGCGAATAAGCGGTGTATCAACCCTAACAAGCGTGAAATCGGGGCCGAACTCCTTCTTGAAGCGTTCTACCTCTGCCGTGCCTCTTATCCCGTCGATTACGACAACGGTCTTTTTCGCTTCGCCCCCCACGCTACCCAGTACGGCTCTTATACGTGGGATGCACCGCTTGGCGATTGCATCTAGTCCTTCCCGCTCACGTAGCTCGGTTGCAATTCTGCCCGCAGTTTCGTCACTTAACGGCAGACCTTGCCTCTTTAGCTCTCCTCGTATCACGTCTCCCATCGTGATGATCGGGAGGTCCATATCCTTTGCTACTGTTGCTGCAATGGTTTTACCCGCTGCGGGCGCGCCGACAAATGCTAATACCTGTATCTCTCGCGCAGCCACTTCTCCGCAGCACCTCTCGCAAGCCTTCGCTCTATGGAGGCATAGAAGACGTTTACAACACAGAGTAATTCCCCTTTACCTACTTTACCATCAGATACAGGGTGAAAAATAACCTCTTTAAGAGTCCTCCTTTCCTCAACACTCATGGGCCTCCCCACAAATGCGATCGAAGCAACTATACCAAGTGCATGTCGCATTATGGGGCAAGGTAGGACTATCGCCTTCCTGGGCACCTCTACTTCTTCTATCTTTATGGTAACGAGTTCACCCTTCTTCACTTTTATGTCTTCCTTTGCAATGAGCATCTCCCATTCGCCATGCGGGCCGACCGTGAAGCCGTAGCTGAACGCCTCTGTTACCTGCCGCTCTATTTCGCCGCCGATTTTGTCCTTCCAGTAAACGTGTTCTATTCTTGCCATGTTCTTGAATTATACCATAAACTCTTATTTAAGTTTTCTTCTTTATACGTTCTAACTGCTCGTCCCAATACTCGTCCATCGCTTTTGATTCTTCGGAATCCTCGAATACAAGCTCGGTTTCTTCCGCTTTCGAGATAACACCGATGTAATGCCACATAATACTCTGCCATTCGTTCTCGGTCAGCCCCCGACCAATCGCCTCTTCGATAACTTCACGCCTCAGCACAAGTCTCTCTTCGCCCCGTATCCGGATCAGCATACCGAAGCAGACGAAAGTCGCATTGCTATCCTCGTTATCTTTACACAATGCTCTTGCGGCAAGCACGTTTGGCGGGATCGCATCAAGAAAAACGCTTACCATCTTTAGTTCCTCCATAAATCACTTCTTCACCAGCTTCTCTGGTTCTAATTCTCACTTCTTTCAGGTGCGCGGTTTGATAAGCACCGAAAGCGAGTCCTTTCAGCTCCTCGTGGCTAAACGCGTCAGCTCCTCTTATCACTCCTTCTGGAACGAGTTCCGGTCGTCCCTGTTGTATGACAAATGGGCTGTCTGCGGCACCCGCCTCTTCGAATTCCACTGCGATCCGTTTCACTTCCTCCAAGCCAACGAAATTTTTGAAGACCGTTGTTACTATTTCGAGATCAATATCCGAACGAATGCAAACCTCAAGTGTGCTTTTCACTCGCTCTGCCACACCCGAAGCTCTTGCTATGCCCTCATAAAGCTTCTCATCTGCCAGTGGCGCCTTAATGTCAAGGAAGATCTTATCGATGAGGTTTTTCTTGAGCATTGATTCGACAACTGAGGGATAAAACCCGCAGGTCTGCGCCGCAACGAGCAGCGCGTGCTTCTTGGCAAATCGCGCAATGGCTTCTACTGCGTGTGGTTGCATGAACGGTTCGCCGCCCGAGAGCACTACCGCGTCGATAAAATCTTTGCTCTTGGTTATCTCCGCCTCTATCTCTTCCGCGTCAACAGAGTTTGCCTCTTCCAGGAGTTGAGAATTCTGGCAATAAATGCAGCGGAGCGGGCAGCCACTGAGAAATATCACCATCGCGGCTTTTCCGCGCCAGTCAATGGTAGAGAAGGAGACGATCCCGCCAAGGTTTACGGTTGCCATACGTTAGTTAGAGTTAGTTAGTCAGAAGTACTCGCCCACCAACTCGATCGCACGTGCAACGAGTTCCGCGCATTTGTCAAGGTCTTGCAAGCTTAACGACTCCACGGGCGTGTGGATATACCGAGTCGGGATGCTTATGATGCCGGTTGGTATGCCGCTTTTCGTGAGATGTATTATGCTCGCGTCGGTATTGCCGCCATCCGCCACGCTGAGCTGGTATTCGATGTTGCAACGAGCTGCGGTCTCTTTCAGCCAAGTCAGTATCGAAGGCGGCGTTATAATGCCACGACCGGAAGCGTCGGAAACGGTAATTACCGGGCCTTTGCCTACTTCTACCGGTGCATCCTTCTTCTCCATTCCCGGGTGCCCGCCAGCTACGTCAACGTCGGTCGCAATTGCCACGTCAGGACTGAGCGCATACGCGGTAGTTCGCGCTCCTTTCAGCCCTACCTCTTCCTGCACTGTTCCTACTGCGTAGACCTCGAATTCCGTTTTTGTCCGTTTCAGTGCCTCTATCATCACGGCAACGCCTGCACGGTTGTCAAGGGCCTTGCAAGAAGCTCTGTCATTCCCGAGACTTACAAAGTGCCGGTCGATGGTGACCGGCGTTCCGATGGATATCCCCATCTGCTCCACTTCTTCTCTGCTGCGAGCGCCCACATCGATGAACATGTCTTCCGTTTTGATTACCTTCTCGCGCTCCTCCTTCTTCATTACATGCGGTGGCTTCGAGCCGATAACGCCGTACAAACCGCCTCCCTCCGCGTGCACGATCACCCGCTGATTGAGCAGCGTTTGAGCGAACCAGCCGCCTATGGTCGAGAACGTAATGAACCCCTCGTCATTTATATACTTCACCATAAGTCCGATCTCATCGATATGCGCAGCAATCATAACAGAGGGTTTCTTACCGTGCTTCGTGGCTATCAGATTCCCTAACCGGTCGATTGTTATTTCGTCCACATACTCTTCTAACTCGGCCTCGATGATCGCCCTTATCTCGCCTTCGTAGCCCGAAAGGCCATGTGCCTCTGCCAGTTTCTTCAGCAGTTCTTTCAGTTCAGACATTTTGAAAAATCCCGCCTCCCGGATTTGAACCGGGGACAGCACGGTATCCGCGCGCGGTAATAAGATCTTCGGGAGGTGATCTAAAACGCCACACTACAGCCGCGCACTCTTCCAGTCTGAGTTAAGGCGGGATGTTAGATAGATATATGGCGGTTAAATATAAATGTAGTGAAGTCAGTCCGTGGCAGTGCCGAGTTGCACACCCGGTGTAAACTTCCAATTGGTTTCTTAGCTGCGTGGTAGTTCGGTCAACAATACAACATCCACCGGTTCCCCTTCTTCTATTATCTCCTTACCTTTTTCCATGAATAGGTAGCCATCGGCTTTTGACAGCGTTGTGATCGCGCCCGAGCCGGTGAGGATAGGATAAGCGAGGAATGCCGCGTCTTCCGCCTTTTCCGCCGGAGTGAGAGTGACAAGCACGTATTCGTTTCGGCCTTTATCAGAGAAGATTCGCATCGCAGCCTTTGCTTTTATTCCTTTTCCCGCTCTTCTCTTTGCGTCCTCATAATCCCGGGAGAGCCCTGATAGCACGCGAAGCAGCGGCGCGACGAACAGGTTGAAGGTGACTAATGCGGACGTCGGATTCCCGGGCAAGCCGAAGAAAGGCGTTTCGTGAATTGATCCGAAGATGAAGGGCTTTCCTGGTTTGATGTCAACGCCGTGTACGAGTATCTCGCCGCGCTCTTCTACTACCTTTGGCAGCAGGTCACCAACGCCGGCAGAGGTCCCTCCTGATGCAATAATAACGTCAACGCCCTTCTCTAACGGCTCCCTTAACTTCCCTGATAGCTCCTCGATAGTGTCACGTGCAATCCCGAGGAAATACGGTGTGCAGCCGCATTCACGGACCGAATCGCTGAGTGCCCGGGTATTAACGTCATATATCTTCGCGGGTTCGAGCGTTTCACCAGGCGCTGTGAGCTCGTTGCCCGTGGACATGAGCGCGACCATCGGCTTTCTACGGACCATAACTTCGTTGAGACCGCACGCAGCCAGGACTCCGGTATCACGCGGTGTGAGCGTCGTGCCGCTCCGTATTAGTTGCTCTCCTCGCTTTATATCAGAGCCCGCACGCATGATATTCTCGCCAGGAGCGACGGGTTTGTAGATCTTTACCCTCGTTCGCTCTTCTCCTTCTATAACCTCGGTATACTCGGCGGTGTTCTCTACTTTTACCGTTGCGTCCGCGCCTTTGGGCAGCGGTGCACCGGTTGATATGCCACTACAATAGCCTGGCTCTACGGACTGTGACGGCAACTCGCCCGCAAAGATTAACCCGGTTACAATCAAGGAAGCGGGATTATCCTCATCGGCATAGAAGGTGTCTGAAGCTACAACTGCGTAGCCGTCCATGAGTGCTCGATCAAACGGAGGAACATTAAGCGCTGAGAAGACGTCGGCAGCCGCAACTCTACCGAGCGCCTCGGCTACGTTCACCTTCTCCACCGATGCCTCTTCTGTTTGTGCGCGTGCCGTTACTACTTCTGCGGCAACGCGCGCGATTATCGCGTCTACTTCCCGCTTCTCGGTTATCTCTAAGAACTGCTCCCCCATCAAACTCTCTTAAAGAGAAAGGTTGATCGAAGAAAAAAGCTTCGGTCTCTTATTCCGATCTCTCCTTGGTCTCTTCTTTATCCTTGGAACGTGCCTCAGAGCGGTATCCCAGCGCCTCGAGCATCTCTATTGGGAACGGAATGATAACTGTGGTGGCCTTCTCCTCCGTCGCCTCCTTTATCGTTTGGAGCGTTCGAATGAACATCCCGCCTTTTTCTTTTTGCAGGACGTTCGCAGCTTCTGCAATCTTCTTCGCCGCCTGGAACTCGGCATCTGCGGAGATAATTCGTGCTCTTTTATTCCGCTCTGCTTCTGCCTGTGCTGCCATTGCACGCTGCATCTCTTTTGGCAGTTCTACATCCTTTATCTCCACTGAAGAGACCTTTATGCCCCACGGATCTGTCGCTTCGTCTATTATGACCTGCAATCGTTTATTGATCTTGTCTCGCTCGGAGAGTATTTCGTCCAGCTCCGCCTGTCCTATCACACCTCTTATTGTGGTCAGAGCGACTTGCGAGGTGGCATACTGGTATTGCTCTACCTCGGTTACCGCCTTCTCGGGGTCAAGCACGCGGTAATAAACGACCGCGTTCACTTTCGCGGTGACATTATCTTTGGTTATGACCTCTTGCGGCGGGATATCGAAAACAGACACACGCAAGTCTATCTTTACCATGGACTCGAAGAGGGGTATAATCAAGAACAACCCCGGGCCTCTCGCACCGACCAAACGCCCGAGCCTGAAGATGACACCTCGTTCGTATTCCTTCACTACCTTTATCGACGACGCTAATACAATCACTGCAAAAAATAAAACTCCAATTAGCCATTCAAAAGCCATTTTTTATTTCATCGCCTCCTCTACTCTACAATATACTATGGTTCTAATTTATAATATAGGGCTATAGCTTTGTATCCCTTAGTGGGGTTTTTGGTCAAAAATGTCGTGATCTCCTCTATCAGCCGATAAAATCTGCCAAATAACATAAAAAAGGACAGCGAGATGAATTTTGCCATAACGCCGATCGGTAACTAAACATGGCTGCATGAAACCCGGCTAACGTTCTTGCAAGATACTTCACTTCACATACCATCCCCACGATTATGGTCGGAACCGCTCATTCAAGGCCCCGCTTGATTTACAATATCTGCTTAAGCATTCCGGCGCAGGGTAGCTCACGTTGAAGCACGAGGGAAGTTATTGAGTTCTTCCTGTAATTCCTCAGGTAAGCCTTCACCACTGTAATCCTTGCCTTGGATCTTTGAAGCGAGTGCGTTCAAAAAAGCGCCAAAATAAAATTCCCGGTTAACTTCTTTGAGCGCCCCGATAAATTCAATTGTAGTATCCGCTTCCATCCTCTTCATTCTCTCAATTAAAAGGAAGATCGTTCTTGTATAAATCTTTGGATTGAAAATTGCGGTTTTTAGCGCACGTAAATAGTATCCGTACTGAGCGTTATCGTGTTTCCTGACAATATCGCCAAGGAGCATATATGAACGGATTTCAAGTTCCTTAAAATTCCTCTGAATAGCATCAAAAGCACAGACTTTTGCCCTCTCCTCCGCCTCCAACAGCTCGTTGTTTTCCGCAAGCGTTTTCGCCAATTCTAAGTAGGTTCTGGCAAGCTCGTATCGTGCGCCAAGAGTTTGAAAAATGTCAATAGAGTGCGTAAAATAGCTCTTAGCTTTGTTTATGTTGCCGTATTTGAAATATACACTGCCCAGGTTTCGCAATGACAGTCCTTGATCCAATGGGCTCTGAAGGTCCTGTGCAAGTTTCAATGCGGATTCACAGTAATTTTTAGCCTGCTCAAGGCTTTTTAGGGAGTTGTTGGATTCAAAATCCATTAGATACGCTCTGCCGAATTTATTGAAAATCGTAACCTTTTTTGGACGCAATTCCAACTCAGATGCGATTTTAAGTGCTTTTTGGAATTCGGAAAAAGCCTCCTCGTACTGCTCCTCTACACTATCCAACTCGCCAAGATTCACAAGAGCATCAATTGCTCCCACGGGGGTGGTTCTCTCATACAGTTCGAGTGCTTTTTCGAGGTGCTTCCGTGCATCCTCCCATTCGCCTGATTTTATCTGTAACTCTCCAATATTTGAAAGGGTCTCGCCCTGTCTTGTCAGACTTTCTATCGTTTCAAATATCTCCAAGGCGTCGTTGAAGAGTTGCAGCGATTTATCCAAATCCCCAAGTACCATATTGGCTTCACCAAGACCTAAAAGCCATACCCCTTCACCCTGCCGGTCTCCGATTTCCCGGTCGATCGCAAGTGCCTGTTCATAGTATTCGATTGCCTTCTTTAACTCCCCCAGATTGGAATACGCATCCCCTAGGTTGCCGAGAGTGCTGCCTTCAAGCTGCTTGGATCCGATTTCCCGGTCGATCGCAAGTGCCTGCTCATAGTACTCGATTGCCTTCCTTAGCTCCCCCAGAGCGGAATATGTAGTCCCTAGGTTGCCAATCCAGATCCCTTCATTTATCTTATCTCCAATATCTCTCGCAATATCGATGGCATGTTCATAGAATTCGATAGCCTTCCTTAGCTCCCCCAGTGAAGAATATGCATTCCCTAGGTCGCCGAGAGCAGCACCTTCACCTCTCCTGTCTTCGATTGCTCGCGCGATCCCAAGTGCCTTTTCATAGTATTCGTTTGCCTTCCTTAGCTCCCCCAGTGAAGAATATGCATGCCCGAGGTTGCCGAGAGTATTACCTTCAAGCTGCTTGGATCCGATTTCACGGGCTATCGCAAGTGCCTTTTCATGGTATTCAATTGCCTTCCTTAGCTCCCCCAGTGAAGAATATGCATGCCCGAGGTTGCCGAGATCAGCACCTTCACCGTCCCTGTCTCCGATCTCTCGCGAGATCGCAAGTGCCTTTTCGTGGTATTCAATCGCCTTCCTTAGCTCTCCCAGTGAAGAATATGTAAGCCCTAAGTTGCCGAGAGTATTACCTTCAAGTTGCTTGGATCCGATTGCCCGGGCGATTGCCAATGCCTCTTCATGGTATTCAATCGCCTTCCTTAGCTCTCCCAGATCGGAATATGCAAGCCCGAGGTTGGCGAGAGCAGCAGCTTCACCTTCCCTGTTTCCGATTTCCCGGGCGATCGCGAGTGCCTCTTCATAAAATCCGATTGCCTTTTTAAACTCGCTTCTTTTGTAAGCATTAATACCCTTTTCAAGTAAGTCCGATACCGACGATGTATCAAACGCCATTAAATCTCCTCCGTTTCCGCAGCTATTTTGCCAGCCGTGTACTCTTTAAGATCGAATTTGGTCTCGATACCCAGGTCTTTCATTAAGTTTTTTATTTCCCTCTTTATCTCGATTTCATTCTTGCATATCAATAGCAAGTCGCTCAATGCTTGGAAACAACTGGTTTGATCACCTTTTACAAATCCAATTATTCGTGCCTTTCCGATAGATACTTTCCCCATGATAAATCCGAGCTTCCAGAAATCCATGTCCTCTGCTTCTTCTGAAGAACTGATAATGAGTGCAGTTTTCTCTGAAAAACCGTCCAGAAGACTCTTCAAATCCTTTACACCCATTTGTCGAAGGTCCGAAAGATTCACCACATGAACGTCCGCAGCAGGAGCATCGCTTTGAATAGTCAGTTTAAGGTCCACATTGTCGACTTTAATATCCTCCCCCGACCATGACAAAATACAGAAGTCTTTTTTCTCTCCGTTCATATTCTTTCTCCTTTCAAGGAGTTGTCCTTGCCTTCGCAGAACTCCTTCAGATTTTTCAGGTCCTTGTATAAGCCTTCAAATTCTCCAATTTTATCAAGTAATAAAGCATCATCTCCGCTGTACGTTCTTTCCTTTGCATTTTTGAGCCATATTACCGCTTGTGACCAGTTACTAGTAACTGCTTTGTGATTTAAGTCAATAATCCGTTTTACCCTGAAAAATATACTCAAATAATCCTCTCCCGATTTTTTGTGTTTCCCTTTTAAATGCACTGCCGTGCCGTAGGACTGCATTATGTCGTTCAAAGGCTGGATCGCGGAATTAAAAAGCTCCTTGCCTCTCGGTTCATCTCCACCATATATGTCGATTTCGTCAAACAGCAGCAATAAATTGTAGCAGGCCAGCCAGAGGGGGTAGTATAACGTTGCTCTGAGTTCTTTTTTTCTGTTATACCACGCAACGAAAGTCCCTGCGCCTCCGACTAGGAGACCGACAATAAAATCTATTTTTTCATAGAGTAGTTGTGGAATTGGTGGTATGGCCATATTATTAGCTAGGTATTCGTACGTATAAAAGGTTATCTCTTTACATGTTCTACACCGTTCGTGCACTTTAAGAAAATGGTTAAAATTTGAAGCACAAATGGTAACTATGGAAGAAATAATGACCGTGCCGGCAAAGCATAAGAGCGGCGTGAAGCGACATTACAAATGCGCGGTACTCACGATCAGCACCTCGAAATACTGGAAGCGCGAAAAAGGGGAGAGAGAGATCGACGATTTGTCCGGCGAAAGCGCACAGGAACTCGTGCGAGAAAACGGGCACGAGGTGGTGTATTATGACGTGCTGCCCGATGAGGAGGACAAAATAGCCGAAGGTATCGCAAACGCTTTGCGCACTGGTGCTGAGTTCATTATCACGTCCGGCGGCACGGGCTTGACGAAACACGACGTTACCATAGAGGTTGTCTCGAAGCTGCTGACGAAGGAGATAACGGGCTTTGGCGAGCTCTTCAGGCTGAAGAGCTATGAGGAGATAGGCACGGCAGCGGTATTAAGCCGTGCGATCGGTGGTGTGATCGATCAAAAAGCGATCTTCTGCCTGCCCGGCTCGCCCGCAGCAGTGCAATTAGCGCTCCAAGAGATAATCATGCCTGAGATCGCGCATATACTGAAGCACGTACGGGAATAATTAAAAAATCCGATGGGGTCGGTGCGATTCGAACGCACGATCGGCGAGTCTGGAGCCCGCTGCCCTTCCGGACTAGGCCACGACCCCTTCTTTTACATCCTACTGTATGTTAGACTGGGTATTAAAATAATTACTGATCTGTACTGATAACCTCGCCGCAAATTTCCCGCATCTTCGCCTCGCCCTCGCGTGGCCCACGCATGATGAGCAGATCGCCATTCCGTATCACCGCACTGCCCGCGGGGTTATACACCCATTTGCCGTCTCTTCTGCGAATCGCCAGTATGAACATCCCCGTTCGCGTATCTATTCTCAACTCCTTGAGCGTCCTATCGAAGATATCCTCGTTCTTCACTCCCATCCGCAGGATGATCTCGTCGGACTCCTCGATCGAGGCTGAAAAGACCGGATGCAAGGGTATATCACGAAGCACCACGTCGGCGATCTCGTACGCCGCGTCCGATAGTATTTCCGAAGACCACGCGATATGCAGTAAGCCCCGGAACTCCGCGAAATTGCTCCGTTTCGTTACCCCGCGTGCCGCCTCTATCACTAAGATCTCTAGCTCCTCCTTCATACGATCCATTGACTCTTCCATGTCTCGCACTTCCTGCGCTATCTCTTTGCTGTAAAACCTCACGGCGGAATACGAAAGCCCGACCATCAATTCTGACATATTCTTCATATCCGCAAGGAGATCTGCGATTTCTTCGGTGAGCCTCTTCCTTTTTATCCCTTCTTCTCGCTCATTCTCCCAGCCTTTGTACTCCTTACCTGTTGCAAATTTACAAAACGCCGGTATTCCCTCGGTCGGGCCTGACGTGATGATCAGGTCGTTTTCACGCAATTTCTCCTCTTTATCCGGCGAATAAATCCACTTCGAACCCCTTTTCAGCGCTAATACGTGCATTCCTGTCTCAGTTTCGAGCTTCAAGCTCTTCAGCGACTTGTTCTTTAAGACCGATGTGGGCTTAATCTTTACATTGAGTATCGCTTCCTCGAAATCCTCACGATCGAGATAGGCGGTGATATTGACCGAGGTGGCTATCTTCGCGATGTCGCCGGCTGCATTCGAGATCTTCTCCGCCGCGGAGGCGATCTGTAATATCCCCGCGAATTCTATTGCATCCTCTACGTTCCGCGCCCCCAGCATGATCGCGATCCTCAATTTATACAAGAGCGAATGCATCGTCTGCTCCAATTTAAACACTTCGTTCGCTATCTCAGGATTGCTGTACAGAACTGCGGAATACGCGAGGTCCAGCATCGACCCTGAGATATCTTTCATCTCCACGAGCACTTCTTTCGCATTAAAAGCCCGTATCTCATCCTTCAAATCTTCGGTCATTTTCTTGGTTTTTGTTCTTCATACCCTACTCGATAGTGGTTATATCCGCTCCTAAATCGCGCATAGCCCTAAAGAAGCCAGGATAAGAGATATTAACACACTCAGTACCCTCAACGACCGTTTCGCCTCTGGTTGCAAGCGCCGCGATACACAACGACATCGCCAATCGGTGATCCTCGTGTGAATAGACCTTCGCCGCCGCGGTTAAGCCCTTCTCTTTCCGCCCTTCTAGCAACAACCCGTCCTCTCGCTCCTTTACTTGCACGCCCAGCTTCGGCAGCTCCTCTGCCAGGAACCGCAACCGATCGGTCTCTTTATATCTGAGATGCGCAACGCCGGTTATCTCCGTCGTGCCATCCGCAACGGCCGCTAAAACCGCGATTGTCGGCACTAAATCCGGATTCTCACGCATATCTACCGTGATTCCACTCAGACCCGTAGATTCAGCTCCGTTTACCTCTACAACCCCGCTCTCACGGTCCCAGCGTATAGCCGCACCCATAGCCTTTAATAGCTCCACGATCCGGGAATCGCCCTGCGCCGATGGGAACAGGTTCCTTACTTTCAGCTTTGAATCCGTAATTGCAGCTGCGGCTAAGAGATACGAGGCGGACGAAAAATCGCCCGGCACCGTAAACCTGCGTAAATCGTAACTCCGCCCACCTTCCACGTGGAAATAATAATCATTTGAACCGCTCGAAGTAGAAAAAGAAACCTCAACACCTGCCTGCTCTAAGACCTCGGTTGTCATTCTCATATACGGTACTGAGCTAAGATTGTTCGCCCAAATATAAGAATCTTTCGGTGCAAGCGGGCAGGCAATGAGCAGTGCGGAAATGAACTGTGAACTGATGGATGCGTCTATCGCGGTCTCTCCACCGGTTAATCTGCCTTTTACTACTAATGGCGCGGTGCCGTCTCCTTTTGTAGAGTGCGCCTCTGCGCCAAGGTCGTTTAAGGCGTTCAGTAACGGCACATTCGGCCGCGTCCTCAACGACGCATCGCCGGTGAGCACAGTCGCACCTTCGCATAGCGCGGACACGGCGGTAAAGAATCGTAAAGTCGTGCCTGAGTTCTCGGCGTTGATCACATCCTCGGGCGTGACTGGGCTACCTTCAACGCCATCCACCTTTATTTTCTGCCCGTCTCCGTCCCGATCTACTATTACCGCAGCACCTAAGCATCTCGCTGCGTTGATGGTCGCTTCGGTATCTCCGGAGAGAAGCGGATAGAAAATCTCGCTTTTCTTCGCCAACGAGGCTATCGTTATGGCTCTATGCGTATAGCTCTTCGATGGTGGCGCGATTATTTCGCCTTCGATCCCTGACCTTCGCACCGTTACGTTCATAGCACAAAAACAATGCCGCTGCGATCCACGGTTACGTTCATTCTAACGATTTTCTGTACATTCGTGACTGAAAGCCGTAATAAATGGAAAAGCCCTCGACGATCCGTGTCTCTTGCTTGGCGTCAAAGGAGACCTCCGCGGAATACAATGCGTTGGGCGATTCCCGTCCCACGACGCGTGCAACACCCTTATTCAGTCTCATAAAGACCGTGCCGGTCACCCGTTCCTGCGTCTTGTCCACAAAGGCATTAAGATCGTCATAAAGCGGATCCATCACTAAACCCTGGTAGACCAGCTCACTCCAGGTCTGATCAACACAGTCTTTGAACTTCAGCTCGGTTCTCGTGAGAACGAGTCGTTCGAGGTCGCGATGCGCCTCCAGCAATATCGTAGCGGCGGGATGCTCGTAATTCTCCCGTGCCTTGAAGCCCAGAACGCGATCTTCGATAATATCCGTTCGGCCAACACCGTGCTTGCCGCCCATCCGGTTCAACTCCTTAATGAGCGTTACGCCGTCCATACTCTTCCCGTTCACCGAAACAGGAATCCCGCGCTCAAAGCCGATCTTTACAATTTCAGCAGCGTCAGGCGCGTTATCCTGGGAAACGGTCCATTGGAATATCTCTTCCGGCGGGAAAAAGGCTGGATCTTCTAATTCGCTACCCTCGATGCTCCTGCTCCAGATATTCTCATCGATGCTCCAGCGCTTCTCCGCGCCAAACGCAATGCCGTGCTCCGCTGCGTACTTCTTCTCCTCTTCACGCGTTAAACTCAGCTCTCGTACCGGTGCGATGACATCCAGGTCCGTCGCTCTGAATACCGCATCAAATCTGAGCTGATCGTTGCCCTTGCCGGTGCAGCCATGCGCGACCGCCTCGGCGTTCTCCTCTTTCGCCACTTCCACTACTTTCTTCGCTATCAACGGTCTCGCGATTGCCGTGCCCAGCACATAGCCCTCGTAGCTCCCGTTCGCTTTGATCAACCGGAAGATGTAATCGCGCACAAACTCGTCATTCGCATCAACGAGCCTGAACGAGTCGCTGAGCTTCTCGCCACGCTCCACACCCTCTTTTATATCCGCTTCCGGCTGTCCTACGTCTACCAGTACAGCAATCACTTCATCGTAGCCGTACTGCTCTCTCAGCAACGGAATGCAGACCGACGTGTCCAATCCTCCGGAATAGGCAAGCACTACTTTCTTCATTTCGCCCTCTTATAGTTCGCCTCTTTCATATCCACGATAAAAGATTCTCCTGCTAAATGACATAATAAGTTCGCTTTTTCCACGTCAAGCCGCCCTGCTTCCTTCCAGAACTCGTCCTTCACTTCCGCAGTCACGACTCTTCCCGTTATCCAGATATGATCGCCCAATTCAACGGTATTTTCAAGTGTGCACTCCATCCACGCGAGCGCTTCTTTTATCCTCGGCGGCTTTACCACCTTCGATTCTTCTTCCGTTAATCCCGCATGCGCTATCTCGTTATCCTCGTAGGGGTAGTCAGTTTCTAGAATATGCAAGATTCCCGCGAGGTCTTTTCCCACTATGTTCACCACGAACTCGCCGTTCACCTGGATGTTCCGCCACGTATCGTGCGCAGGATTGCAGGAAAAGCCGTACAAAGGCGGTTCGAAGCTTATCGGCGAATTGAAGCTGAAAGGCGCGGCATTCGGTATACCTCGCTCCGAGATCGTTGTAATCACCACTGCTGTCCGAACAAGCAACTTCGGGAATGCTTTCGGTTCAAGTTCCATCTTTCAACACCCAGCCAGTATTCCAATCTAATTAAACCCTCAATTCGCGCGAGCGGTTATAAGCTTTCTGTTATTTCGCTTCCTCGGGAAATTTGTCTGATAAAAAACCGCAAATTAGGCAGCCACCAACTCTTCGCCTTTATCAATAACAATCTTACACGGTGTCGGCAGCTTATAACTCGCCCGTTTCAGAGCTTCCTTCGCCTTGTCCACATTGTCCTCTTCGACCGTGACGGTGAGCATCTTCTGCCCTCTCTTCACCCTCGCTGCCGTTCCGATCGCTTTCCCAAACGCATGTCTCATGCCGCTCGATACACGATCTGCTCCTGCTCCAGTCGCTAATTTGTTCTCCCGCAGCACGTGGTGCGGATACAGCCGAATCTTCAAGTGAAAATTATTTCGCCCTACACCATTCACCAGATACCTATTCGCGAATATCCGTGCGGCTTCCAACGCATTGTGCCGTATCTGACACGCCTCCTTTGCAACTAAGGATAAAGAGACCGGAAAATCCGCACTGAGATTGCCCATATCGAAGATGGTTATCTTGCTTCCCGGAACTCCACCCATATATTTCCGTCGCACATACGCAGGTCCTGATACTTTCGTGTACATCCGAGCTGGCTTTCTACTCATGGTTTCTTACTATTTATTCAATCTAAGTTCCTGTTTAAAAACCTTTTTTCAAGATGAGCGAGGGATACCCCAAGTACGGGACTCGCGCTTTCGCTACGGCAACCACCCATTCGGGCTTCACCGGCTCCACACCCAGCATTGGCTGGTCATAGCCGGAATTGTTATCGCCCTTCGTTATGTAGCCGGCGTGCGGAGCGGGTTTTCCATTAGGCATTGCCTCTCCTTGCTCCACCCAATACATCGCCCGGTGTATTATCGGCGTTGCAGACGAGAGCCCATTCGGGCGGTATATAATCACGTTACCGTAATTGTTGAATGTTGTATAATCGAGCTGCTGCCCCTCTCCGTATGTTGTGATAGTAGTGCGGTGCGGTGCTTGCACGAAGATCAGATCGCCAACCTGCATATTCGGCTCCATGCTCCCTGACTCAACCGCAAAGCCTATATGCCACGAGCCCGTGGCTGCGTATGCGACCGAAACGATAAGAACGACGATTACCAGCGCCTCCACCAGGCTCTTCCCCAGTTCTATCAATGCTTTCTTCATCTCTCTTCTCCCAACTTTCGGTCAGTCGCTCGTTCGTTATATCATGTATATTGTAGATCCCAGTAATTAAAGAAAAGAGGAATGCAGTGCAATAGGAATGCCATCCTCTGGCCTCCACACCGACCTTGACTTTCGAGCCCGCTGAAACATAAATAAGGAAAGTTCCAAAAAGTTTATTACGCTTTGGTTCAGTTAACAATTCAATTTAACTTCTTACGTACGAAACGAAAGATGAACGCTGCCACCGGATTTGTCTATCACGAGGATTACTTGCGACACGACACGGGGTACCACGAAGATTACGTGCCACATATCGACACGGGGTATCATCCTGAGAGTGCAGAACGGCTGATAAGCATAATGCGAGGTATGGAAGAGCGCAATCTAAAGAAGAAGATAGAAAGGATACTCCCCGTGCGAGCCTCACGCGAGCAAATAGAATACGTGCATACGGCCGCTTATGTGAAGAAAGTAGAAGCGCTCTGTAAGAGCGGCGGTGGCATGCTCGACCCCGATACGCCATTGTGCAGTGCTACGTACGATATTGCGTTACTCGCCGCGGGCGGGTTGATAAAAGCGGTCGACGAAGTAATGGATGAATCGAACGAGCTGAGGCGTATATTTGCGCTGGTTCGGCCACCCGGGCATCATGCTAACTCGAATAGCGGACGGGGTTTCTGCATATTTAACAACGTTGCGATTGCTGCTGAGCAATTAAAGCGGGAATACGGTGCTAAACGCATTTTGATTGTTGACTGGGATGTGCATCATGGCAATGGCACGCAGGAGGTGTTCTTCGAGGACCCTTCGGTTTTGTATTTCTCCACACATCAATATCCGCACTATCCCGGCACCGGATGGATAAATGAAGTAGGTAAAGGAGATGGAGAGGGTTTCACCGTTAACGTCCCGCTGCCTATCGGTACGGGCGATGCGGGCTACGTATATGCACTCACCAGTATTTTAATGCCGATAGCCCGGGAGTTCCGTCCGGATTTTGTGCTCGTATCCTCGGGTTTTGATGCGCATGCTGCCGACCCGTTGGCCTCAATGGCCGTGACATCCAAGGGGTTTGGATTATTCACGGACGTGGTAATGGCGATAGCGAACGAGCTGTGTAAGGGACGGGTCGTCATTGCATTGGAAGGGGGCTACGATCTGAACGGGATCGCTGAATCTGCTCTCGCCGTTTTCGATTCGCTTATAGCCGGCGACGGAGAATTGAAATCCCGTGTGGTTAGTGTGAGTGAGCGAGTGGTGGAAAGGATAAGGGAGATAAAGGAAGTCCAGAAGGATTATTGGAGCTTATGACTGAGTATTCAGACCATGTTGAATCGACGGAGTGATGAGGGGGAGGTCCCAGAAATGAAGGATGATGAGGTGGAGGTAAGCAAAAAGGAAGGATGTGGAATCACGGGCATCGCGTTAACCCACGGAGATGTCGCCTTGCCCATCTATTATGCGCTCTACGCGTTACAACATCGGGGGCAGGAATCGGCAGGTATAGCAGTGAGTAACGGTGCACACACCGGGATAGAAAGCGAGATAAAGGAAACGGAGCAGGAGGATATAAGACTGACAAAGGCTATGGGGTACGTTTATGAAGTGTTCTCGCCAAAACGATTAGAATCGCTGAAGGGCTCTATTGGCATCGGCCATGTTCGGTATTCCACGGTAGGTGCGTCAAAAGCCGAGAATACCGAACCTCTGCTCGTCAATTACAAGAAAGGAAAGATGGCTATAGCGTTTAACGGCAGTCTGGTCAACGCGGAGGCGTTACGACGCTCGTTAGAGAAGGAGGGTCGGATATCCCATTCTGATACCGACACGGAGGTGATAGCACAGCTCCTCGCGAAGGAATTGATGAGACGTAATCCAATAGAAGCGATCAAGGAAGTGATGAAATGCGTGATAGGGTCCTATTCGTTGGTTATTCTGATGAATAATACGGTAATAGCGGTGAGGGACCCGTTGGGCATTAAACCGCTGTGCTTCGGCGAGCTAAAAGACGGAAATGGCGGAACAACTAATTCCGGGTATATAATAGCCTCAGAAAGTCCTGCGATAGATACGTTAGGCGGGACTTTGATACGCGATGTGCGACCCGGTGAAGTACTGATGATTAACCCCCAGCAGGGCTTACCAAATCGTGGAACTGCGCCCAAAAACGTCGTTACTTTCGATTCTCAGCAGTTATACCGTGGAGTCAATAGTGCCCATTGTGTTTTTGAATATGTCTATTTCGCGAGGCCGGATTCCGTATTAGACGGGCGATTGGTCTATGATGTGCGGTTGAAGATAGGAGAGCGCCTGGCAGAGGAGCATGGCGTTGACGCGGACATCGTATCGCCCGTTCCTGATTCTGGCATAACGTACGCTATCGGCTACGCGAAACGCTCCGGAATCGATTATATGGAGGGTTTTATAAAGAACCGCTACGTAGGCAGGACGTTTATCATGCCGGAGCAAACGTCTCGTGATCTTGCCGTGCGACTGAAATTAAACGTCGTGCGAGCGAACGTAGAAGGAAAACGAGTTGTGCTGGTGGATGACAGCATCGTCCGGGGGACCACCTCGAGGAGAATCGTGGACTATGTGAAGAAGAAAGGCGCGAAGGAAGTGCATCTGCGAATCGGGAGTTCACCCATAATAGCGCCGTGCTACCTTGGCATTGACACGCCGACGCGTAAGGATTTAGTAGCCTGGGAGAGGAGCCTCGATGAGATAGCGGCATTTTTGAACGCCGATTCGGTACGGTATGTAAGCATGGAAGGATTGATGGATGCTGTTGGTATAGACGCGAACAATCTGTGCCTTGGTTGTCTCACGGGCAAGTATCCCGTGGAAATACCCGGTGAAACGTGCATAGCGCGACAGTTGAGACTCACGCAATTCGAGCGATAGTTTTATATGCTATAAGTGAATAATGCTATTAGTAGAGGGGAGAGAGAAGAGTGGGGTCTAAAACTAAGATACTTATCATTTGTGTAGACCGCGATAATGACATCGGAGAGAAAGCTGGTTTAGAGACACCCATTATAGGCAGAGAGGCACTTGTATCTGCGGCAACGAATTTGGCTCTCGCTGATTCCGAAGAGTCGGACATCAATGCGATATTTGAAGCGGTTCGAATTTATGAACGGCTAACCGCAAGTGAAGAAGACGCTGAGGTAGAAGTCGTTTTAATCGCAGGCGATAAGATTGTCGGCGTAGAGTCCGATAGGAGAATAGGACAACGACTTGATGACGTTCTCTCCAAATTCAGGGCGGAATCTGCAATTCTCGTGAGTGATGGTGCAGAGGACGAATGGATTATCCCCATTATCCAGTCGCGCGTGCGGATTGACTCTGTCCGGCGAGTGGTGGTAAAGCAGAGTGAACCTTTGGAGAACACGTTTTATGTGTTCAAGCGGTTGTTAGAGGATCCAAAGTTTTCGCGCACCTTTTTGCCACCAATAGGCCTTATCATGTTCCTTTTAGCCGTTTCGCTACTGCTGAACCTCTCAGGTAAAGCGCTGGGACTGATCCTTGGTGTGATAGGCATATACACCCTGTTAAAGGGTTTGGGACGTGAGAATCTGATAATGGAGTTCGCGGAAAGCGTGAAACAGTCCTTATATAGCGGTAAGATCTCGTTCGTCACGTACATAGTGGCAATTGTGCTCTTCTTAGCCGGCACCTATCAAGGAATTGTCGGCTATACCCAACCGGAAGGCGAAATAGAAAAACAGATCGTGTTGGGTTTGGTGAACTACGTTAAGTTCAGTATCTGGTGGTATATCGGAGCTGCACTCGCTCCGCTCATTGGCAAGATGATGAGCATGCTGATAGAAGGCGAAAAAATAGTGCGGCATTGGGCGATAGTATTTTCTGTCATTGCTTCTGGGGTGATTCTCTGGGGGGGAAGCGACGCTATAATCTGGTTAAGCAAGGATAATCCCCCTATGGGTTATATCACGCTCTTCTTCTCCATCCTCGGCGCTGTCTTTCTATCGTTTATAGGCGTGAAGATTTCGTTATATATGAAAGGTACGACAATAAAAGACGATAAAGAGGGCGAGACGCGAATAGAACCCGAGGAGAGCGTGATACGAGATTGATGAGCGTGCATTGTTAGACGAAAATGACATTAGGGCATTAATTGGCTTCTAAGCTAAGGTTATTGTGGAGAATATGATATTTCTGGTAATGGGTGCCGGAGCGCTTGGTGGGCAGCGCATTTGGCGGTATGTTAGCCAGTGCAGGACATGACGTTACGCTCATTGGCAGAGAGCGATACATGCGGCCTATAAGATAAGAGATCGCGGCCTCAGAATCACCGGGATATGTATGGGGCACGCACGTCGTCAAAGACCTACGAGCGTTGTCAGAACGCGAAGGAGTGGATTACGAACCTGAGGTGATTTTTTTTGTTAACCACAAAGTCGTTTGATACAAAACCTGCGATGACGGCGCTGCAGCCGCTTATTTCTGACGCTACGGATTCGGTAGTTATCAGCTTGCAGAATGGGATAGGCAATGAAGAGCGGATAGCACGGTACGTTGGATAGGCCCGTACACTTGGGCGGGATGTGCTGTGCATAACCGGTTTTGAGATACCGCAGCCGGGCACGGTGGAAGTGACCGTTGCTGCGGATACCACGAAAATCGGTGAACTCAACAACAAAATCACGCCGCGATTGCGAGAAATTGTTACGGTTTTCAACGAGGCGGGGATACCCTCAAATGCCGTGGATAATATTCAGATGTACATCTAGGGTAAAGCCTTCCTAGTACAGTGCCGCGTTAAATCCACTCAGTGCGATCTCCCGAGTGCCTTATGGCGAATTAGCGCAGCCCCAGGCCTTTGCGATTGTTGAGGCTTTAGTAATGCACGAGGCTTTTGCCGTTGCCGATGCGGAGAACGTAACACTATTTTGGGAGCGGGCAGAAGAATACCTGGAGTATCTACGACGTAAACATATACCTGATACTGGAAAGCACCACTCCTCAATGCTCAATGACATCGAACGGGGAAGAAAGACCGAGATAGATTTTGTAAACGGAAATTTTGTAGAGCTTGGGAAGAAGCATCAGATACCGACACCCGTAAACGATACCATCGTCAGATTGATTAAATTTTTGGAAGCACGGGGGGGGGAGATAAACGATAGGACCGCCAAGTCATAGAAGCAAAATCATACGCCCGAACGCCCGCCAATCCACAACGGTCATCCTATTGTGCGATCGGTTCGTGATATTACGAAATGTTCGATAGTTATGTAATATTAAAATTAGAAGCTTATATATATTACGTCAGGCATTATTTATTACAGAATGTAAGATGAAAGCGGAGGGAAACAAGATGGATGCGTACTTGGAAGCACGGTCTTATGAGCGTGAGGCGCGAGAGGAAGAGAAGAAGAGCAGTTATGAGGGTGCAATCGCACTGTGGAGAAGATATGCTGAGATAAAGGAGAGTAAGGGCAGCTACTTCTTGTGTATGTACGGCTATTTCAATGCCGCTCGGATTTGCGATACGATCCAGCGCTGGAAGGACGCAGCAGAGCTTTTTGAGCGTGCATCCGCGTTCGCAGAGCGACTCGGTGAGCGCTCGCTATGGGCGTTCTTTATGAACATGGCATGTCAGATGCATGAGAAGGAGGGGGACTATGAGGCTTGCAAGGACCGTTACGAGACCATTGGTAATTTCTTCTTTGCGCAGGATAACTTCTTCGGCGCTGCAGATGCGTACGAACATGCCGCGGAGGTTATGTCGCTCGCCGGTGAAGACATCTCGGATTATGACGTGCCCGTAGATGCGTGGCGAAAGAACTATGAATATTGGAAAGAGCAAGGCGAGATGGACGACGCCGAGTGGAGTTTAAAGCGAATAGACACGTATCGCACCATCCAAAACAAAGTTTAAAATTAGAACTCAAGTAGGCCAAAATCCCGAGCGCGGGCTATTTAACAACGGCCTCATCTATTAGCGTATCGAATTTGAGCTTCTTATCCCATCCCGCACGCTCAAAGATGTTCATGAACCCCACGCCGATGACTTTCGGTTTCTTCTCTCCGGATAGCTCTTCAATCAAACGAGTGACATCCTCTGGCGAGCATCCAAACTTTGGCAGCGCCAGCCCGCCAAGCACCACAATCGCATCAGGATTTTTCGGATCCGCCTTTTCATCTACAACGCTATACCCTATGTGTTCTATCTCCTTTATCCGCCTTGCCTCATTCGCATCAGCTCTCGGCACATATAACATCTTAAAACCCCGATCTCTTACCGTGTAAGCGAGCAATTCGATAAATGGTGTGCATACTGCTACAGAACCTGTAAACACCACTTTAGACCCATAGTTTAGGTCTGCTATGCTATTTCTAAATGCTCCCGTGAAATCTACTATCCCGTTTCTCTCTCTCATTTCCTCCCCGGTTATCGCACGTGTGTTTATATCCTCGATTATACTGGAGAAGACAAGAACCATAGGATTTAATTTCTCATATTCGTTTATGAGCTCACAGCAAGTGTTTTTCACTTTTGCGTTCTCTATCTTATCCATGTTTTCCGAGAGCAGTGCAATCACCGGTTTTATGTTATCCTCGAAAAACCGCCTCGAAAACGTGCCAAAAGCATCAGTTAAAGAGGTATTAACAAAATAACGCTTATCCCCACCCATAGAGGTTTCATTAATCATATTCGCCATCTTCAATTTCTGCACGTTTATAGTGATCAACCCGCTGCTGTAGCCCGTGCCTTCCTCTATTTCCTTCTGTGATACGGGACAGGAATGGAGCAGTATCCAGCCCCAGACACGCCACACGGATTCTCCTAATTCCCACTGCCCCCCTATTTTCGATAACGCGTCTAATACTTCTGGCATTACAACTTCGCTCATTTTTTCACCTTTTCATTGTTATTACTGAATTTGATTTAAATAGTGTGTAAATGTTATATCCTCAATCGCGTTTGTGGATGCAATTCACGTATCTCATCGAGAGGCCCAATCATGGAGGTTTTTCTGGTTGTTCATATTTTGTTTACAATAAGGGCAGAATTTCCACGATGCCGCAATCGAGGAATTACAGTTCGGGCATTTTTTGACCCCTATATCTGATCCACAGTGAGGGCATACATTCCAGTTCTGATCGAGATTGCTACCGCAGGAAGGGCATTTGTAAACGCTGCCATTATTATTCGTTATGCCGACTCGTGCTAAATACTCTTTGATTCGCTCATCTATCTCCTCTTTCTGTGGTGGCTTCTCGAGTACCTGTTTAATGCTCAAGGCAGGATATGCCTTCACATACGCCGCTTTTAGCCGGTTTACCGTTGCTCTCATGTACGCACTATCATACGGAAGCTTATGTCCCAGCATCTCTTCTACGTAATCCGGAGGGGCACCTTGATCCCTGAGGATAGTGGAGAACGAGGCACGTAAGGCATGTATTCCCGCAGTGTTTATTGTTCTCCCTTTTTCTTCCTCACTTATCAGCCCTGCCTTCAGTGCTACTGCTTGCATAGCTCTATTAATGCCACTTTCATAAGCCCTCACACGCTCTTTCCTGCGGCGGTTGGATTCTGATATGAAGAGAGGAGAATCTTTCTTTATGTCTTCGGGATCCAGATATCGCGACCCCTTTTTCCTGAGCTTGATATAACAGCTTAATGAATCTACCGCGTCTTCCCCTATGAAGGTATAATATTCTATCCCCTCTTTCTCTCTCATGAGATGTAACGTAAGTGGAACTTCACCCTTTTCTAAGCCCTCAGCCACATCTCCATAGTTCAGCGAGATAAGTTCTTTCATCCCCAGCCCGCCCTGGAATGCGCACAGGATGATCGTTCTGTCCCGTAATCTCTCACAGACCGCTATCATCCGCTTCACATCTTGTGCCGATAGGAACTTTCTGAAGTTTTCTTTTAGTTTCCGTGGTGTTGGCAAGTGCAAATTGCCAACGGGAATCTCGTTCTCTTTATAAAATACCCGTACGTCCTCAATGATCCGCCCCGCGGATCGTGGCGCCAGTCCCCGTTCTCCTTTTCTCCTCCCTCCTTTTTCGGGTATTACATAGTCAGTCCGGAGCCAGTCATAGAACTCTTTTAACTTCAGCTCTGTCTCCTTCACGCTTACTCGTTTCGCTTCTTCTATCAGTTCGCCAGGGCTTCGCTCTCTCCAATTGCAGTATAACTTTATCAGTCGTGCGCGGTTTTCCCTGATTTTCCTGCCTCTTCCGACGATGGTTACCCGTACCTCTTTGATGTCGCTAAAAGCATAATTGTTTCTTTCGAGTTCTGCTTCTACCCGGTCCACTTCAATCGCTTTCTCAGTCACGTTGCTCATCACCTATATGGATATCTGCCTATATAAAAAGGATTGGGTGAACAATGCTGCGATGCAGCAAATCTGGGATGATATGAGAAGGACCGTCATGCTCGGATTGGATGACGCGCACGCGATTCTGGAGACGAGATTGAGTAAGGAAGTCACACCAGATACCATAAACAATTACATGGAAGTGGTGAACCACGCGTTACCTGGTGGTGCAACCATCCAGGAGCACATGGTGGAGACCAAGCCCGCATTAGTCTCGGATTCGTACGCGAAGTTATTCACGGGCGATGACGATCTTGCG
>DATKXZ010000024.1:0-3333 GCA_035528755.1 Desulfobacteria bacterium
GTCCCTGTGGAGATAGTATGAGGATATACTTGAAGGTTGAGGATGGTGTCATAAAAGATGCAAAATTTGAAGCCCAAGGGTCTGCAGGAACCTTTGCATCAGGCTCCTCCGTCACAGAGATGATTAAGGGAAAGACTCTAAGAGAAGCCGGGAAGATAACAGAGTACGTTGTGCTAGAAGATATAGGAGAACTTCCGGCGCAGTGGCATTTAGGTCCCCGCCTAGTCATAGACGCGCTAAGAAAATCTATTAAAAGGTCACAATACGATAAGAGTTGGTCTACCGTAAGGGAGAGATATGTGAAGCGATAGATAATTTGGAAGCATCTAGAACGTTGTTTGGGAGGATTGATTATGGGCAAACGTAAGAAAAAGGGGATAAAAAGACCGGCCAAATTTCATCGCCCCGTGCTCCATCTTTCGCGCCAAAGGGGAGAGAGGGCCCCGGTTAGTTCTGTATTTCTTCTTTATGCTCTTGATGGCTTTGCTCATAAAATAAGTTTTGCTCCTAAAGTATTTATTGTATCTGCTCCTAAAGTCATCCGATTTTCAGGATTTTGGAGCAAAGCCGAACTAACCACAAACTTTAAATGGGTTAGTTATCATTCTTTTGTTCGTTAGAAGTATGATCGGCAAGAAAGAGTGGTTTACAACGAGAAGATATACCGGGTGGGGCTTACGGCCAAAAACATGGCAAGGATGGCTTTATGTTCTCGTCGCGGTCATCGTGATTGTATTCTTGCAATCGCAAACGTTCTGGGATTGGGATCCACAAACAAGAACGCTATTAACCGCCGGCTGGGTTGTTCTAATTTTCCTTGATAGTCTTCATATCATGTTCTCATTACGCAAATAGAAAATCGGGACTTTTTCGCTCTGATTGGAAGCGTATAAGAGCGATTAGCCGGTTCACTTTACCGCACCCGTCCGTCCATCTGCAATCCCTACCTGCGGGCAGTTCGACTAATCGCATTCGTTCGTTATCTGACCGTGCCCGCCCTCTCTCTCTAAAAGGGAGAACCAAGAAAGAAAGTGCAATCAAAGGACGTTACTCCAGCCGGATCGCAGGTATCCACTCAAACTTTCTTAGAAAGAAATTTTGATCAAAGAACTTTTATTCTAACTTGATCGCCGGTATCCAGTCCGTGTGAGTTTTGCCGTTCACGTCAACGAACTCCGTGCACGTAATTCTTCCTCCGGTCACTCCTTTACTGGACTCATGGATAATCTAAGGATAGGAGCCGGTTATCATGGTGAAGTTGTACTCCTCATTGGCTCTGAGCGTGAACGGTTCGTCAAACGAGAGGTTGTGCCAATCGCCTTTGTAGCCGTCCCACGTTGCCGTACGTTCCAATCGGTGCTGTTCCATATCTTGACGTATTCCGCATGCCCACCAGTTCCAGCACAGGGGTACGTGTACAATTTCCTTACCGTGAGGTCATATGAAGGTGTAATCGTGCCGTTGTGGATTCCCCGGATACTTGGATATGGATCTTCGCTCTGACCGGTGTCAAATATCGGATTTCTCAGCGAGCCTAGGGTTAAATTTGAACCCACCCCCGCAGGGCTTTCGGAATAGTGCGGCGTTTCATTCGCGGTGTCCAGAGCGACAGCATAGTCAAATGCTTCCCTCATTGAGACCTCTCCATCACTATTGGAATCCGCATTGACCGGTACGCCTTCCGGAGTTTGCCATGCCACTACAGAGGTCCAGAGATAGGAGAACTCGTCATAGTAATAGTAGGGCAGCATTGCCCAGGACGATTCCGTTTCGTTGCAGGCCGTTGCGATAACTCTATCCTGAGAACCGGGTAGTAGATCATCAATAAAGCCGCCGCTGTAACATTGCTCCATCACGATCATTAGTGCCTCTGTTTCGTTAGATATCTTGTTCAGCTCGAGTGCAAACTCATCATCATAGATATAATCACCCCATAATATCAACGCGGCTTTTTGGGTGGTTGTATCGTAGCTACCATGATCGGTTGCGAAAACAAAGAGATAGTCGCCCGCACCTACTGTACCGAAAGTGTATCAAAAACGGCTGTGATATTGGCTCTTGTCGCTGCATAATCAACGTCGCCCTCGCCATCACCGTCTAAATCAAGTGGTGATGAATCAGTCCAATACTCCACGTCGTCCGTAGTGCTATTCCATTCGTAGACGTGCCTATCATCGCCCGGATCGGTTCCATCAGCCATCAGTACATAGATGTGCTCATCGGCATAGCCGTAAATCTGCGTCAACGTGGTGTAAATGAAGGCTACATCGTTCCAATATCTACACCAGTTGTTATCTAAATCGTAGCCGCCACTGATAATGACCGCGTAAAAATGCTCGCTTGCTCCTCGATCGGGAGCCATCTGCTGCGTGATCGAAGGGTAGCGCTTCGTTTGTACCTCGTCTTCGTTACCCGATTTAGCCTGCGGTCCTCTTAGTATCTCGAGTTCCCTTATGTTAGTCGGTGGTGTGGTAGCAGTATACACTGTTATATCCCCTGTTAAATCTACAAATACGTATCTGCACGGATGTTCCCAGTTCGCCCAGGGAAGATCGTCGATGAAGAAGAACCAGCCCTCCTCCTGAGGAAGTTCAATCGAACTGTACCAGCTTTCGACGACTGTACCTGCCTTCACGGGTTCGTAGCTTACGTACGCCCATTTCCCTTCGGTGCTGCCGTCCAAAACCTGATCTATTACAAGCTCGTAAGCATCCGTCCGGGAAATGCTGGAGTCTACCACGTTGGAGCTAATTACGGGTAAAACGGATGCGGCACTTAAAAAAAGTGTTACTATCGTTACTATCAATACACCCCTATATATCTTTGATATCACTATTACCATCTTTTCTTACCCCGTTGATACCACGACGCGATCTTTTTTTATCTGCTCTTTTGCACGGTTATTATCCTCTCTGTTAGGTCCATAAATCCCCACATAAAAAAGTGGATGTTCACGACTAGCTCGTGCCCGGTAATCGCTGAATAGTTTGCGGCCTACATGACTTTTCTATACACTCTGCTTTCAATTACCTACCGCAACCGTTCCGGCATCACCTGATGCCTTATTATGTCCTCAAAGCTCTCTTTTTCCCTAATTAAATCAACGGAGCCGTCACGAACCAACACTTCCGCACATCGCGGGCGTTTTGTTACTGCATTTTCACAGCTAGTGTCTTGTCAATTTAGTTTTTATACAATAATATAAACCAGCAAATCCAACTATGATCTATGGAGCGAATACGACTTACGGAGAAAGAGGTAGAATACCTCAGCGCTTTCGTGAATAAGGGACGGAAAAGCGCGAGAGAGCTGACACGTGCTCATGTTTTGCTT
>DATKXZ010000025.1:0-4474 GCA_035528755.1 Desulfobacteria bacterium
AGTAGAGATGCGGCAGTTATCGGTAAGATCTTAGGATCGGTTACCAATTTGGTATCGAAGGTCAAGAACTTTTTAGGTTTCCATCCAATAGTTAACTTTAAGTGTCACTGCTGATAATGGATTGGTAGACGGCCTCTAAACAATCAGGAAGACGACCTTTTTGAATGGGCTAAAGACCATAAAAAGATGTTTAAAGATTTAGATGAAGTGCAAGTTAAACTGGTTAGAGTGATCGTCAAAAATTTCCCAAAGCTCGTTGATGTTGGAAAAACCACAGCTGATGCTGATCCTTTCATCATTGCTCTGGCGAAGTCCAAGGACTGGACAGTTGTCACATCAGAGATACCGGACCCGCAAAGAAAAAGACCGAAAATTCCTGATGTATGCCAAGTATATGATGTGAAATGTATTTCACTGGTAGAATTTTTTAGAGAACAAGGGTGGAGATACTAGGAATTAACCAATCTCTATGAATAAGCGTGGTAAGCATGATCTTCCGTCGCCAAATAAATCTCTTTTTTACAAATCCTCGCCTGACCCACATGAATTAGTGCCCCCTTTTATTTTGATATCTTTATCCCTAAGCAAAAGTGGGATCTTTCTTTATCCAATGCATATCAATTATAGAAGTAACAGAGTGCTCGACGAGCTATGACTGGAACGAAAATAGTAGCGTTTAACGCGGCGTACGCGGACGATTTCAAGTGCCTGAACCTGGTCTGGCTTGAACGGTATTTCCAGGTGGAGCCGATAGACGTTGAGGTTTTGAGCAACCCTGGAGAGACGATTATTAAACCGGGCGGCATGGTCTTCTTTGCACTCCTTGATGGTGCGGTGGTAGGAACGTGCGCACTAATCAGGCATACTGACGACCTCTTCGAACTCTCAAAGATGGCCGTTGCTGACAGCCAGCAAGGGAAAGGCATCGGCACGCAACTCCTCGTTCATGTCATCGAGTGGGCTCGAGCCCGGTCGATACAGAAACTTTTCGTGGAGACAAATACGGTACTGGAACGAGCCGTGCGGCTCTATCAGCGGGTCGGATTCCGAGAGATAGCACACGATAGTTCGAACTCACACTATAACAGAACCAATCTCAAAATGGAGCTCAACCTGCAGTAGCGTAGGGTCGTTCACTTAAATAAAGACCTCTGGCAATTATGCACGCGCGTACAGTTAAATATCCGTGAAGTAGTGCCCACCTTATTTCCGTATCTTTAGATATAAGCAAAAAACCGGAAAACTTTTATCACACATATTGATAATATAAAAATGAATGTTCTGCTTCACCCAGATAATTGTGGGTGCGGGTGAATAGCGTCAACTCTTTGGATTCGAAACAGGCAAAGTGAAATGAAAACGAATACGGTCATAGGAACGCTATCCGGCATATCTCTGGACCCCGAAGTCCCCGAACTTTGGCTGGCACGGGCAAGAGTGTATCGGAATCCACTTTGGGACAGCACGGCTATGCATCCCGACCCGTCTCCAAACTTCAAGAAATTTGACTCCTCTAGAGGCTCAACCCCCATCGCAAAGTTCTTGATCGATGTTGAATTCCAGACCGAGACCGATGAGATTCCTGGTTCATTGCCGTCGGACCTTCTGCAAGAGGCTGTTTTGCCTCTTCAACTTGGAACCCGCGGACGTGTGCTGGTTGCATGGGCGAAAGTCGGTGGCGGCACCAGAGAAACGGTGGCGGCTGAAGGAATTCCCACCCATGCACCATTACCAGTCGGTGAAAGCCGGATCAGTATTCTGGACGCTCACTCATGTGAATGTCTCCACCGACTGGCCGAACAACTGGATGGGGCGAATCTTAAAAAGTATGAAGTCCCGCTCGGGCTTTTCTCTGACTCCTTTCATCGGTCCCGACCAATAGATCGCGGAATTGACCTTCTAGTGGCTCTGGAATCACTGTTCTCCGAAGGACCAGAGAGCATCTCTCTCAAAGTGGCACTGCGGGCCTGTTGTTTGCTCGCCACCGAGTCGACCGAAAGAAAGAGAATCTACAACCTCGTGCGTGAGGCCTACAGGCATCGTAACACGCTAGTTCATGGCAAAAGATCGAAGCGTGGAGATGCCGTCCAGTGGTTCACTCGCAACTGTGACGAGTTGGAAGATGCAGTCCGGATGGCTCTTTGCTGCTTCGCTAAGCTGTCAGCTGAAGGAAATGAACTCACACCTGACAAGGTCGATGACTTCCTTTTCGACAAAGGGCTAATGCAAGGTCCCGCGAATTCCAAGATAGATGGTTTTCAACCAGTTGGGCGGCTAGCCCGACTTTGGAAACTCCTGTAAGAGTATCAGTCATAATGCGACTGATTAGACGGAGAGGGAAGCCCAACCAGCCGTTGCAGACCGCCGCCGGGACCAAGCGCAATTGGAACGGAAAAGGTTATACTGGCCCAGCGCGGTAGAGCTTGGTCGTCAGAATTTTTTTGAGGTTTTAATGCAACACTTATAGAAGCGCAATGGTTGCCTCGTTTACGTCCAACCCCTTCCACGTTACGGCGAAGCCGAGGTGTGCCAGCACCTCATCTGCGTTGTTTAACCCTGCTTTTTCGATGATTTCACGCGCCTCCACGTACTTCCCTACGTCAATTAGTTTCTCCTTGAGTTCTTTGAGCACTTTCTTGTTGACGATAACCTCTTTAAACACCTTATAATCCGGATCGTTCACGCACTTTCTAACGGCGTCCTGACTCATTCCGCATTTTTGTGCGAGGTCTTTGATTTGAATGCTAGTTCCTTCAAGCGCTATCTCCTTCCCTTTTAACTGCGCAACCTGCTTCGTTACCGCCTCTTGCTCGATTCTTGTTAGATAGCGAACAACCTCACCCACCGGCACCTTCTTCTTGAACTGTATAACAGGCAGATCGAGCCCGAACCCGAACGGCTCGGCGTTGAAACAGGCTAAGCTTTTATCGATGGCCACGAGCATGGTAAACGGTAACGCGCGCAGCTTTGCCAGTTTCCGTTTGATATATGAGTCAGTCCAGAACCCGACGATCTCGAAGTACGTTTCCAGTTCCAACTCTTTATGCTGAAACTTGAAATCGGGGATGAAGACGCCGCGCTTTGTAACTATGACGTCCGGCTCTCTGATGAGGTCCCAGTTCTTCGCCGTCGGTAACGATACGAACTCGTTATAGAATTTTTTTTCGAGGCTGCTGTCAAACGTTGCCGGTGCTGGTTCAGGTTCAGATTCTGAACTCATCAGTAAAGCTTTATCGCGGCTATCCATGATGAAATGATAGATCCGCGGCGTGGTATCGCGCCGAATAACGATCTCGGCGTCCAGTGTCCACGATTCGCTTTTGACTATGGCTGGTAATAATTTCGCCAAAGCGGTGCCGTACCGCTCGCTCAGCTTCAATAACGAAGAAGCGCCTTCGATCCGTATCTTGTTACCGTCTTCGGGCAGGTACATCAGCCCGAAATATTTTATCGCTCTGAACAGCTGGGGAGCTTTTCCCATAACCGTGAGGGTCAAGCCTGTGGACTTAAACAGTAACGTCTGTGCCAAAGAGAGGTTGTACCATCTCAACAATTCTTCGGGCGATAAGGGTTCAAACGATTCTAAAATAATCTCTGATTCCTGATCTGCCCATAACGACTGCTCTAACTCGTCTGGTGAGACGTTAAGGTTTTGGGCAACTGCTTCAATCACAGCAGCTCGTTGCTCTCTGTTCGTAACTTTGTTCTCAGAAGCCGTCTCGAACACGGCTCTGCGTGCCATAGCAGGTTCAATACTATGCTGAGATTGAAAAGAGCAGCGGCGTTCTAACAACGTACGCAAACCTCTAACGCGTTTGAATTCCATACCCCGCTCCAAATCCTCTAAAATGTCAGCGAGTTCGCTCTTCTTCCTATTAACGAAAGTGCGGTAAACGTCAATGAGCTCCTGTGCTGACTCTAACTGTTCTGCATCCAATTCAAGGAAAGCGGGATAGATCCTGTCTTTTCTCGTCCGCGTAATGAGCAGTTCACTCGGGAGCATTTGGTTCTTGTATTAAAGTTAAGGATACATTCACTGGTAAAACAACATGGAAAGGATTTTGAAAAACGCTCTCCGATGGTGTTTACCAAATCTATATACACTACCGCATATAATCATATTCACAAAAAATTTTGTTAATCTTGGCTTGAATGAGGCGTACAAGCGGGTGGAACGGCTTGGTGACCGACTGGCAGAGATAGGATCGACGATAGACTGGGAAGCGTTTCGCCCGATAGTGGGTGATATGTTCGATAACCGGAGTGAGCGAGGCGGCAGACCGAACATCGATGAGATGAGGTGGTAATGATTAAGCTGCTCGTGCGTTATCCAGCAGTGGCACGGGCTAGCTCTCCGATCCCGAACTCGAGAAGCAGGCTGCGGATAAGCTCTCGTTCATGAAATGAAGTTTCTCGGATTCCCAAAGGATATCCCTGATTTTACGACCGTCTGGTATTTCAGAGAGCAGAGCGG
>DATKXZ010000026.1:0-14117 GCA_035528755.1 Desulfobacteria bacterium
AGTAATTTACATATCAAAGTTTGGAAAAAATGAAACTACGATGTCCATGCTATTTCTTCTTTCCAAAGAAAGCAGTTTTTATTCTCACTGGGTGGTCCGCAAATTTTTTACCCCCGTCCGTCCGTGAGTGGATGAGTGAGTGTATGTATGTAACAAAGCTTTTAGACTTTGCTTAACAAAAACAAAAAAGCTTTTAAAATCCGAAACTAAGGTTACGTAAGGTGAAGGAAAATGGCAAAGATGCCAAAAGATGTTATGGATATGTTTAACGACCCTTCAGCGTCTAAAGTCCTGGGAACAATTGATGAAAAGAGTGTGCTGAATGTCGCCCCTATAGGGACCGTAAGAGCGATTGACGGGGAAACAATAGCTTTTGCGGTATTTATGGAGGAAAGACGAAAACGAATTTGGAGCAGACGAAGAAGGCAGCCGCAGTGGCTTTTAAATATCCACCACCTGCAGGGTATCAAATCAAGGGTACGTTTGTTGGCTGGCAGAGCTCCGGTCCACTTTTCGACCAGATGGATAAAAGAATGAAGGAAATATTGAATATTGGTATAAAACGTGTTGGCACAATAAAAGTCGAAGAGGTTTATTCAATGGGCATGTCGGAGCCGGGAAAGAAGATAGTCTAGGGATGCTCTACACGATGAGTGAATTAAATTTGCGAGAAATAGACAAACTGGAAGTTACAGTCTTGGTAGACAATTATACCGATGTACTCTTACTTCAGAGCACAGATGTCGTCAAGCGATCAGGGACTCCTCCTCCGAATCTGCCTCTAGCAGAACATGGATTAGCATGTCTTCTCAAAGTTAAGGCGGGCTCAGAGGAACACATAGTGCTCATGGACGCAGGTGTCAGAAGATGAAAAAGGGGCTCCCTCTGATTTTGAGAATAACTCTGGAGTTGACGCAGATTTATCTATCCTTTCTGCGCACCTATGATTGTATCCAGAGCTGCGATGAATTTCTCCTCAGACCCTTCTGGAATGGTCGCCCCCGCTGCAACGGGATGCCCACCACCAAAACCACCTACTTCTCCTGATGCTTTCTCCAGCGCCTTAGCGAGGTCTATTCCCCCGGATACTGACAGCAGTTTCTTATTACACCTCGCGGATATCCTCGTTTCCGCCCTCTTTCCCTCTTCTACTCTGTCTTTCTTGTTAAACGCAATTACTGGCTTACCCGTGCATACGTATTCCGCTACTATCCCGGCTAAAATGCCCGTTACACCACTCTCCTGCACGAAGAAATAGAAGATATTTTGCAACTCCTTTATCGCATCTTCCTCGCTATCTATTCTACTCAACTCAGAAACAAGTTTGCTTTGGATGTTCACGTATAAAGCGGTTGCTTCTTCTACCAACTTCTCCTCACGCAGGCACAGCCCTATTCCAATCCCCGATTTGCCCAGTCGCCCACACGCATCCACCATTCTCATAAAATCCGTTCCATCCCTTATCACCTCAGAATGGAGAACGTACGTGGTTCCAATCAAAGCGTCATCGCCGATATCGGCTTGTGATTCTCGTAATAGTGATAACAACGCACTGGTCAATCTTCTTTCCTCTTCCTCATTCAAATCGCCTAAAATCTTATCGCCGTCTATACCGGCCTTATTCAAAAACGCATCCACCCACTCTACCTTACCTGCAAGGGGGATATAGGGATCAGTAGCGAAGAGAATCAAATCCCGAATTTTACCATTGCCGAGCTTCAACCCTTTTTTAACGGAAATAACACCTTCTTGTATCGCCTCATCCAGAATCATCTTGTTTATTCCGGTATCGAACTCCAGCTTATCGCCTAATGTGCCTGCTATAGCAAGTCCAGCAAGGTCTATGTTACCTTTAGCGTCGCCTGACATGCACCGCGCTACGAGATAAGAGAGCCCCGCCGCACAAATCGTGCTACCACGTTCGTTGGTCATCTTGCGCTTTTCCTCAGCGCTGAGGCAGCAGGGATTTATAAGGATTGCAGAAGCTGCGCGAAATACCGGGACTGAGGTTGCGGGTGCATGATGGTCTATGATTATTACGTTCTTCTTTTTGAGGCGCTCCGATAGCAGATCAGATTGCGCAGTGCCCATATCGCAGATTATGATCAGATCCTCATCCACGCCTTGAATAAAAGAGCGTTCCAATTTGCCTACAATAGTTGTATGGAACGGTATACCGCTTCGAATTAGGGCATTACAGATAATCCCCGCAGAAGTTATTCCGTCTGCGTCATAATGAGAGATTACCCGTGCGTATTTATGTCCTTTTATTATCTCCGCTGCCTTTTCCACGCTTTTTTGCAATGTTGTCATACCATAAGAAGTGCTGAAAACCCCCAATATAGTCTCCAAAACATTCGAAAAGAAAAAGCTTTTTCTTGACTAACCTTTTCTTTATTTTTTATCTCCGAATAAAAATTTTGACAGGGCGTGTGGCCTAGTTAGGATAGGGCGGCAGCCTCCTAACAAACTTTTAGAAAAAGGTTGATCAAAAAATGCTGCACATAACCTTTTAGAAAAAGGTTGATCAAGATGGGAGAAAGCTGCAAATCACGGGTTCAAATCCCGTCACGCCCGTGCACCTAACTTCTCACTGTCCACTACGATGACATCCTTTATCGCTTTAACTGCATCAAACGGTATAAAGATGTACTCGTCCTCCTTTCTGAACCTGCTTGTGTCAAGCTCATCAGCAGGTTTAACCACGAGTTCTTTCAACATACCCGTTCCTGCCTCTGCCACTATATTATGCAACGTGCCCATTTCACTACCCTCCGAGTCCACAACCCGTTTATTACTCAACTTCAATGCCGATATTTTTTGCATTTTTATTCCTCCTCTCCTCACACACACACACCTTCACATTTTATGTATATCAACTTTTGCATTTTTATTCCTCACTCCGTAATTTGTCACTGAGTTTTAAAAAATGCTTGCCCCATACTTTAACAAAAAGAGCTGGTTCGCCCCCCGTAATGCTAATCCTTTCTTCTTTTCCTATCGCCCTGTAAAACTGCCCATCTATGACTAACTCAGCATCCTTCATCTCCAAGAGTTCCACACTTATCTCGCTGTTTATATCCACGACTGTGGGCCGTGCGGAAAGTTTAAAAGGAGCAATAGGCACGATTATGGTTGCATTCACCTTTGGGTCTACTATGGGTCCGCCCGCACTCATTGCATACGCAGTGCTTCCGGTGGGAGTTGCAAAAATAACGCCGTCTGCTCGTAACCGCTCTAACTCCTCACCGTCAATAAAGATGGCGAAGTGGAGCATCTTCCCGGGTTTCGATGTTATCACTACCGCTTCGTTCATCGCATAAGGCATCTTCTCCTTTTTACCTTTTATCGTTACCGAAAGCCGCTCTTTCCGCTCGACCTCAAACCCTTCTTCTAATAGGCTTGTGAGTGTAGAAACGCTGTTTTCTGGCTGCACCTCTGCTAAAAAACCGATCGCACCCGTGTTTATTCCTAATACAGGTGTGGGACTTTTTAATGCGTGTAGTGTCCTTAGAATTGTGCCATCGCCGCCAATACAGATCAGAAGATCCACATCCATCTCTTCTATCTTCACACCGCGCTTTTGGAACTTATGTGCTATCGTTTCGTCGAATATAATCTCAACTCTTTCCTCGACGGATTCAATCAGCTTATCTAATACGAATACATCCTTAGCTCTGCCCTTACATACGATCCCAATGCGTTTCGGCTGAATTAAGTTCATTCTTTACTCGGAGAGCCGAAATATCGCTTCAGCTAAATCACCTTTCGTTTCGGTTAATGCTGCTTTTGCTTCTGTCTCGCTGCACCCTGCCTTTTCCATCACTATTTCCACATCCTCTTGAGAGAGACTCACCACAGGCTCAAGCTCAGATTCCGTCTTAGGGCGTTTTATCGGTGTGCCGGTTATTTGATACATCTTCGACCCCGGTGCGTCCATAACGGTAACGACGGCATCCTCAAAAACGAGTTCAGCATCCGCGGTTTTTATCACGACTTCCTCGACATCGCTTATCTCTTCTATGCTTATGCCCATTTGCTTCATTTGCTGGCTTAACTTCTTGGGATTCATGCCTACACCCTTTCTAAATCCACCGCGCATTTTTCTTTGCCTTTCCTTTTTATTTTTTAAAAATAGCAATATCGTATGGTATGTTGTATACTATAAGATATAAAGAGTATTAAGAAGCGGATTGCGTTTAGTTACCCGTGTTTCCGCTGTGAAAATGATAATAGAGCAGGTCAGAGAGATAGGGGCCCGTGGTCTAGCTGGAATGACGTCGCCTTTACGAGGCGAAGGTCATGCGTTCGAATCGCATCGGGCCCATAAATCTTTTATTTCAATCACAACACTTCTTTTAAAAAGGTTAATTAAGAGCGTCCTATGAAATTTTCAGGCTCGTTATCAGAAGTAGATAAGGAAAAAGCATGGTATGAATTGGTGGGCGTGCCTTTTGACGGCAATGCCTTCAAGAAAGGCGCAAGAGAAGGACCAAAGGCGATAAGAGAGGCTTCACAGCGACTTGAAACGTTTCTCTGGCACAGAAAACTCGAATTGTCCGATTTGCTGTATTACGATCGCGGTAATATAACGTTAGAGCAGTTTACCAAAGGCGTAAGAGAACGAATTGATGATTTTAACCGCAAAAAAAAGAAAATTTTTATCGGTGGTGACCATTCCATCTCCTATCCCATAGTTAAATACCTTTTTGAGCATGGTGAGGTCGTCAAAGTGATAGTCATAGATGCACATGCCGATTTCAGAGACTCGTATAAAAACAATAGATTTTCCAATGCGTGCGTAACGCGGAGGATAGCGGAACTGATAGGGTTCGATAATATAATTGAGATAGGCGTCAGGTCTTCTTCTGAGGAGGAGTATGCAGCACTAAACCAAATAAGAATTTACGATGCGGATATAGTAAGAGAAAAAGGCGTAGAATGGTTATTGGATGCAATAGGGGAAGGAAAAGAGAAAACGTATCTTTCCATTGATATTGACGTACTCGACCCCCGTATAGCGCCCGGTGTAGAACATCCCGAGCCGTGCGGGATGTCGCTTGAAAGTCTGATTTCCTTGATACAGGAGATAATAAAGAGAAGAAATGTAGTTGCAAGTGATGTGGTAGAGGTGAATCCACGATTGGATACCGTTAATGGAATTACAAGCATTAACGCCGCAAGGGTTATATTTGAGATATTGGCATGCTATGGGGAAATGGATACTCTTTTGGAAGAATAAATACCGAAACTAACTTGTAAAATGAATACATAAAGAAAATATTGCTTTGAAAAGATCAATTCGCATCTTCTCCATCTTTGCAGTAATCGTTTTATTAGCTGCCGCTTTACAGCCAGCCATCGCTCTACCCGCTGATAACCCTCGAATTTCGTTTTCAACGCCAGAACATTCTTATATATCTCCAGCAACTGCTTCCGCTTTGACCACGCTCGCGCAGATGCGCGCCGTGGCAAATCAGCAGCGGGACAGCGGGTTAGATGTGGATGCTCTTATTAATGCCGCTAATGCAGCCGGGGACACGACCGACACGGATAGCGATACGCTGCCGGATTCGGTTGAGGCGATTCTCGGCACCGACTTTAATAATACCGATTCCGACTTCGACCGCCTGAACGATTCTTACGAAGCGAGGAATAACTTAGACCCGCTGAAACCTGATTCAAACGGTGATGGTCTGGCGGATTACTTCGAAGTAACCAACGTCTCCTCTCTTGATCTCGATGGTGATGGTTACCCCAATGCCTGGGACTTTGATAATGACGGTGATGGAGTGATTGATACGTTAGATTTGTCGCCGTTCTCCACATCTACACCGTACGAAAGTATCCATTTCGATATCCAAACGAATGGGAACCCTACGTACCTCAACTTCCAGCTCAGGCCGAAGAATCTCGACCACTTGAGACAGTCTTTGCAGACCTGGGACTGGCCACCCGATTGGGAAGGTTCAATGAAGGATACGAACTTCTCCAAGGAAGATGTGCACATTACCCCGATGCTTGAGCTCACGGTACCCATATCGTGTACAATTAGTGCGAATCACAGTGGCAAATGTTTAGAGGTCTTCAACGCGAGTTTCGACGACGGTGCCAACGTCCAGCAGGCAAACTGCAGCAATTGCAGTAACCAGCTCTGGCAGCTCGAACATGTCGGCGATGGCTACTACAAGATCCTTGCGAACCACAGTGGGAAGTGCTTGGAGGTCTTTAATGCGAGTCTCGACGACGGCGCCAACGTACAGCAAAATGAGTACACGGGTAACGACAGCCAACTCTGGAAACTCGAGGCAGTTGGTAACGGTCTCGTTAAAATTAGTGCTAAGCACAGTAGCAAATGTTTGGAGGCGTTCAATAGTACCGCGGACGGCGCCAACGTCTATCAAGCGGACTACTGGAGCCATGATAACCAGCTCTGGAAACTTGAACCCGTTGAGAACGTCATGCCCAACCAGTCACTGGTGGAAGATTACCACATCATGATCAACTTTAACAAAGCATATATCCCCCTTTCGCCTACTCGGGATTACGGAGCCCCAGTCGCTCTGACTGGTCGGATGTTCCTCCCTGCCTCGGTACCACTGAATCTTTCCGCAGACGCCCGACTGGTCTGGACTGTGAATGCCAAAACAGACAACGCTGAAAAGATCGCCTTAAAAGCGCCTAACGGCATGTATGTCCGTGCAAAGAGCAGTGGCAACAAGGAACTCTTTGTCAATCTATGGAGTATGCCTGGGAGGGAGACCTTTGAGCTCATTTATGTAGATGAGCACAAGGTGGGATTGAAAGTTCATAACGGCAAGTATGTCGGTGTCGATTATATTGATTTTTGGCCCTGGGGGTCGTGGAACCCGCTCGTTGCCAATCGCGACACAATAGGCTCAAAGGAAACCTTCACACTGGAACGCATAAATGACAAGATTGCGTTGAAAGCGCATAATGGGAGGTACGTGTGTGTGGGATGCGGGAATACTCTTTACCGGGATAGGCTCAATGCGGACTCCACAAATCCGGTCTATTTTGACTTGATCGAGTTAGAGGAAATAGATTCAGAAACAACAACGCTTGCCAAATATAAAGAAGACTTCATGCTCACCGGCTTCAGCGTTGAGGAGAGTTACGGCTCTGAAGTTGGCGTGTTTTACAGCGACGACAAAGACCGAACTCTGGAGACCGATTTTGTGATGGCCTATGAATTCCTGAGGAATACGACCACACACGTTGCTGATATGCCTGCTATTCTAACGGCGAACAACGTGAACATCACCTCTAATATCAGCTCTTACTCACATCAAGATGAGGCGTTGGTGGAGCTGGTCGGTAATATGACGCCGGATGCGCTTGATTCGCTGCCAGACGACATGATTCTGCCAATTCTCATCGCATTCGAAGATAATTTCACGAGTGAAGCCATGGATGATCTTGTCTCGGGCTCATTTACTATGGGAGATACGTACGCGGTAGATCTGAGCGCAGCACCGGTCATCACCACGAAAACGATGAAGATGACCTGGTACAACACGAGCACGAACGAATCGCTTGAAATCGACGATGTGTTGACCGAGATACAGGAATGGGGACAGGAAAAGGGGCTGGACGACGATACCTTGGCTACGATGATGGGCTTGGTGCTCGCATGGGATGCGGGTGAATCGACCGTGATCAGAGTGGGTTCCGCTGATACTGAATTTGATAACATAGGAAAGAACGCTGTCCTGGACGCACTTGAGAGCTACGGCATTGTTGGTATCGAAACGATTGTCGGCTCCATTTTACCGATCTACACCATGGTGAGCACCTTCCGGATGAAACCCACCATCATTGCGAAACTCCAAAACATAGGGAAATGGAAGTTGCTGAAAACTCGGTGGGCAAGTATCAATAAATGTAAGATTGGCACGGTGGGAAAGCTCAACAGATTAGATAAGGCGTTGGGGATTATAGGATTGATCATTGAAATTGGTATCGCGCTTGGCGTCTTAATTTACTTCCTCGCAACAAGTGACCCGTCGAATTTCGAGATCTGGTACGCCTCTTTTTATACCACAATGGTCATCGCATATGCGGTTGTCATGTTTTTGATCGGATTGGCGCTCATCGAGGCGGGGCCCGTCGGCTGGGCCATTCTTGTTGTGCTTATACTCGTCGAGGTTATACTCGAGATTTTTGGCGTTGGGTTTGGCAAATTTGTGGAATGGTTCATCAGTCTCTTTTATGATATTAATGAGCTGAGCAAGGTTGAACTTGAAATGAAAGAGTCAACGTTGAATGTCGACGACTATGATGATAATAGCTTAACCACGGGAGACCGTATCGAGTTCAAGAGCCGTATCCTTGGAAAAGTCAAAGGTGAGCGTCTCCAAGACAGCAAAATAGAGCCTGCCTATGATTATTCGGTTCCCTCTGGTTCTGTATCCGGGCAGGGCAAAATTAATAACTATCCTTCTAGTTGGACGTATCATTATCATGAATTATGTTGGCGGCACCCGATTACAGAGGAGTTGTATTGTATCAATCTCGCCTACGAAAAAGTAAGAGAGTACGAAACCGGCGTGTGGGTGCAGCCCCTAAGCATGATCAACTTCCCGCTCACGGTTTGGCTCTCTTCCAGTTACAAAGTCTATTATGAGGAATGCTGGTGGTTCTTTGGATGGCATTGCGACACGGAGAGTACGTCCAAAACGAGCAATAGCGACCCGTCGACACTCTACTTCGATGTGCTCCCGGAGAGTATTACCGACTTTGTGTACTGGCGTCAGATTTCATCGCTCGATCACGACGGTGACGAGCTGTTCAACAGCGTGGAGCAAGCCAACGGTACCAATCAGTGGAGATTTGATACCGATAGCGACGGACTCTCGGATAAATTCGAGGTCGACTACGGGACGACTCCGACTAAATCGGATACTGATAGCGACGGGTTGAATGACGCACTTGAGCTACGGCTCAGTACTGATCCATTTGTAAGGGATACCGATGATGATGGTTTGAGTGACTCCGAGGAGCATAAAGGCTGGCAGGTCGACTTCAGCTATTACGGCCATGAATTCACCGAGAAGGTATGGTCAGATCCTCTTATGACAGACACCGATGACGATGGGCTCACCGATCTCGAAGAGTTCATGAAACGGCTTAACCCACGGTCAGGGGATACCGACGGAAACGGAGTGCATGATGCGAATGAGTCTATCATTCCTATCTATGGATGTATTGAAGACGTGGACTTCAATGGAAAGGGCAGTAGCGTAATGGTAAAGCCCGATGAGCACGTAAACGCAACCGTTAATTACCGGCTCATAGGCGTGAGAGATCCTGCAACGGGAGATCCAGCCAAGTGTTCCATCGAGGTAACCATGGATAATTCAAGCTTTAACCGCACCATTTATAATGGCACGCCTGTGGTTGGTAATAAAACCGAAGGCTCAGCCAACTTCTCTTTCAATGCTTCGAGCACCGAGGGGATATACCCGATACGATATTACTGGAACTGGAGCGGTCTCGACGAGGTACTGCCTGAAGAGGAAAGAGAGATTATTGGCGTGATTATAACAACCGAGAATGTAAGCGCCGAATGGGTTACAGACGGAGCGGATGCCGATGCCGATGGACTTATTGACATTAATGAAGCGATTGGCTGGGACGTCAACTTCACCGATGCAAATGGCACACATACGATCCGTGTGACCAGCGACTCCAGAAGCATGGACACCGATTCTGACGGACTCACCGATCTCTACGAGTGGAATTGGTTCACGAATTCATCAAATCCCCGGGCTGAGGATACAGACGGCGATGGGGTTACAGATCTCGTCGAACTCCTGTGGGTCTATGACTTACTCTCGTATGACACGGACGGCGACGGGCTCGATGATGGCGCGGAACTCACGTTCAATAGCGATCCGAAGCTGAAAGATACCGACGACGATGGGCTCAACGATTTAGAAGAATTTGAGCTTGAATCTGATCCGAGGAACCCCGATACTGATGGTGACGGCTTTAGCGACTGGAATGAGTCGGAGTGCGGCTCCAGCTTGCTTCTTCCTGATCCCGACGATGACATGCTCTTTGATAACCTGGAATGCGAATTAGGCACTGACCCCTGGAATCCGGACACCGACGATGACGGACTGCGCGATGGTTACGAGGTTCACGTTACCAACACGAGTGCCTTACTCAATGACACCGATTTCGACCTCCTCCTGGATGGTGACGAACTCACGTGGAAGACGGACCCGTTATATAATGATACGGATCGGGATGGACTCTGGGACGGCCTAGAACTGAATTTCGGCACTAATCCACTTTACAAGGATACCGATTATGACGGCATCAATGACTCTGAAGACCCTGATTCCTATGCAGCTCATGTCGAGCATCTCATTCTTGCACACGACGCTGACGAGGATATTTACGAGTTCACCGATAACCTCGCACGCCATACCAATGTCACCACAGTTTCGGCAGATGAGCTGTTAGCGAATTATACAGATGCGCCTTACATCGTGCTGGTGGGCAGACCGGATGCAGGAAACGGAACTGCGGGAAACATTACAAAGACTATTTTGTTCGATTCCAATGAGACTCTCACGCAGATGCTCGAATCGGACTATGACCGATTTGCTATCAAATACGGAGTATGGAACAGCACGCAAACGGTCGTGATGCTCTCACGTCCTTACCCATCAGACCACTGGCGTGTGCTGACCATGCTCAAAACCAGGCGAGAGACTGTATTACCAGGCTCCGTAGAAGTTGAATGGCCAACACCGAGGGATTTGTTCAGAGTAGATTCAGAAAACACAATAAAAGAGACGGATTCGCTTATCTGGGTTGCACTCGATGAAGCAGTAACACCGAAGGTCAAGCTGAGCCGCTACACCGCTGCGACAACACCCGTCGCACTTACTCGTAGCTCGGGATTGGCACGTTATGATAAACCAGTGGGACGGTATCTCGAGATAAACGTGAGCGATAATATCCAGAATGAAACTGGAGAGATAATCAAGATGGCGCTGTTAAAGATTTATTACACGGCATCCGACCTCGATAGAACTGGCGATGGCTACGCGAACGATACACGAGACATAAAAGAAAGCACCTTGCGCTTGTATTCGTTCAACGAATACACTGGTAAGTGGACGAAACTTACCAACGGTACGAGTTGGGTATTTGGAACGGGCGTGAATACCACAAATGTAGAGCTTTACGGCAGGGAATACGAAGGCTACGTATGGGCGAACGTTTCTCATTTCAGTGTGTATGGAATCGCGAGTGAAGGGAAAGCTCGAGGTGGTGGCGGTGGTGCGCCGCAGGACTCGGATAATGACGGATGGAGTGATATAACGGAGATGCTGAAAGGAACAGATCCGAATAATCCGGATACTGACGGCGATGGTATCATTGATTCACAGGATCCGTATCCGCTGGATCCGAGGTTGCCCCCCAAACCTGCTTTTAGTCCTACGCCTTCCGTTACACCGATTTCAACACCTATGATAACGCCCGCACCGACGCCTACACCAATAGAAGCGCCAGAGGAAACACCGAAACGAATACCGGGCTTTGAAACGATTCTGTGGCTGCTGGCAGTTGCATTTGCGGTGTTAATTAGTTATTTGAGCAGGGTTAAGAGAAGGAAATAGCCACATCCGTAAAAAGGAGCCGATAGAATTATTCCCTTTATGCAATAGCTTATTGAATAGACTTTAAAAATAAGGGGTGAGAACTAAAAATGGACCAATTACCAGGACCGAAATTTGTGGTTAAGAAACATCCGGATTTCAAACGATTTTATTCATCAGGCGTTTTTGGTGGACATAACTCCGTATGAATTCAAGATGATCGTGTATCAGGAGGGCTACGAGGACGTCTCGGAAGGTACGGTGACGGGAAAGGAACCGCCGGTGATACTGAGAGAATTACAAGCAGAGATAACGATGTCGCCGGAACAGGCGAAGGCGCTGCTGAGTTTTCTGGATCGGCATATAAAAGCGTACGAGAAGCAGTTCGGTAAGATTCCCGCACCACCGATAACGGAGGAGCCAAAACGACCGCCGGAAGGCATGTACGAATAAGTTATTAAAAACGGTGTCCAAAGCCGTAGAAAGCCAACAAAACATCTACTTTGGCCATCATTTTTTCAGCTACGTCTCGTGAGATGACAAGTTTTAGGTTCCCTTTTTGATAGAGCTAAAAAATGAAAAAGAGGTTATTCACCTCTCTTTAACCGACGAATAGAGTGAACTTTCCTTTACGGCATATTGGTTACCAACCTGCGGCACCACTCACCCGCTTTCCCGCGTCAGGGCCCGGTGTCGTCACAAAAATCTCTTCAACGTTAATAACGACTGCTGCTTGTGCCTCTAACTTATCACTCTTCTGCCGTACCATCTCAACGCCAGCATCGAAGATCTCTCCGGACGTTTCGAATCGCGCTTTCCCTTTAAATTGGTATCCCTTGTTCGTCTCAGCGTCCCACACCGAAACGGCAATATTAGGATTGGTAAGCAGGTTTGTTCGTGTCTTCTTCAAAAAATTATCGACAAGCATGAGCTGATTCTTCGAGAGAACTTTCACGAAGGACATTGGAACGACATTGGGAATGCCCTCTTCGGTAGCCGTTGCTATCGCCCAAATGCCCGCTTTAGCGAAGACCTCTTCCATCTCCTCCGTTATTTTCACTTCTTCTCCTCTTTTCTCTTCCTCACGCTCGGCAACGCGTGCAAAATGTGATTCTTTTTTCTCCCCCATCTTTCTTCACCTCTCCTATTTACGTCACACCACCCATAAGACCTAAGGTAGAGAATACATATAAAATTTAAGCGTTAAGGAAGGTTGTACGATATTCCACTCATTATGAATCCAGAGATAGGTATCCAAATTTCGTTTTTATTAGCGTTTCTTCACTTCCTTCTCTTTCACTTCTGAAATCGCTTCCCCATCCTTGAATAATACCTTGAGCGCGTCGCCAACAGAAATATCCGCTACACTCCGTACAATTGCCCCTTCCGGCAATTTCGAACAGATACTGTATCCTCGGTCAAGGATCGCCAAAGGGCTCAACGCGTCCAGTTTTCCCGTAAGCGCTTGCACCGTTTTCCGCTGCAACGTCACGAGATGCGTAAGCTCCGCAACCATACTCCGCTTGAGTTCATCTACCGTCTGTCGATATTGGTTTATTCGCTCCGTGGGCTTTCTAAACAAGATACTCTTCTCTAGGCTCTCTAACCGCTTTCTCTGGTATTCAACCGCTTTAAACACGTTCTGCCGCATTTGCAACTCCAACGACTGCAAATTTCTTTCGATCTCCCGTTTATCCGGCACAACGTACTCCGCAGCTTCTGATGGTGTCGCTGCGCGTTTATCAGCCACAAAATCCGCGATTGTGAAGTCCGTCTCGTGCCCCACCGCCGAGATCACGGGAATCCCCGACGAGAAAATCTCACGTGCAACGGGCTCCTCGTTAAACGCCCATAGCTCTTCGATCGAGCCCCCGCCACGGCCCACGATCAACACGTCTATCTTCTCCCGTTCTGCGCTGTACCGATTCATCAACTGAATGGCATGAACAATCTGCGCGGAGGCTCCTTCGCCCTGCACGGCAACCGGAGCAAGCACAATATGCACGTGCGGGAATCGTTTCTTCGTTATCTTTAACATGTCCCTAACAGCTGCGCCAGTTGGCGACGTGATAATGCCGATTCGACGTGGAAAACCGGGGATCGGCTTCTTATACGCCGCATCAAACAAGCCTTCCTCTTTCAATTTCTTCTTTAACTGCTCAAACGCGAGATAAAGCGCACCTAAGCCCGCCTCCTGTATCTCCTCAACGTAGAGCTGATACCGGCCACGCTTCTCATACACAGTTATATGGCCCCGAACGATCACGCTCATGCCATCTTCAGGAACGAATTTCAGACCCCGGTTGTGTTCCCTGAACATCACGCACTGCAGCTCTGAAAGTTCGTCCTTGAGCGTAAAATACAAATGCCCGGAAGTCGGCTGGCTGAGATTCGAAAGTTCACCCTTAATATAAACGTCTCGCAGCTCTTTATCTTCGTCTAAGATCCGTCTTATGCGGCTCGTGACCTCTTGGACCG
>DATKXZ010000027.1:0-24844 GCA_035528755.1 Desulfobacteria bacterium
TTATCAAAAAGTCCGTCACGTCCCGTGCGTGGCTTGCTAAGTCGTTTACGACGTCTGATACCGTGTCGCGATGGATCTCCATTATGCGTTCAATAGCTCGTATTCCGTTTTTCTCCACCAGCAATTTGCAGATCATGATTATCTGTTCTTCTTTGAGGTGTCTGTTGTAGAATACCGTGCCTTTGGTCTCAGGAAATCGTACACCGCAGGTCTTGCATTTGAACATCTGGTTGCCCTTGGCATTAAAGCCTTTCTTGATGATGTTGCCCGTGTTCCTCTTTCGGTAGTCCAGACAATCCGGATTCAAACATATCTGCCCTTTTGAATTTGCTCCGGCCATGGAGTAAGTTATTAGATCGGGTGTTTATAAAAAGTCACGGTTTGCGGGACATTACCGAATAATAGATACTCTTATCAACTCAGTATACAATCAAGTAAATCAGGATGATACTTCATGTATCTCGTCTTTGACACAGAAACCACGGGTAGACCTCTAAATTATAATGCACCAGCCACGGATTTGGATAATTGGCCCCGTTTAGTTCAAATAGCGTGGGCATTTTTTGATGAGGAAGAGCAGGAGGTTGAGAGTAGAGCTATGATAATTAAACCAGACGATTTTACGATTCCACGAGAGGCAACGGAAATTCATGGAATTACAACTGAAAGAGCGATGGAGGAGGGTATTCCTCTGAGGGAGGCACTTCTTGAGTTTTCGTCTCTTTTGGTGCAGACCGGACTATTAGTAGCACACAATATTGACTTTGATGCAAAAATTGTAGAAGCCGAATTTATACGAGAGAAAATACCTACTTATCTTTCCACAATCCCAAAAATATGCACAATGAAGCGATCAACAGAGTTCTGCAGGATGCCAGGCAGGTATGGCGACTATAAATGGCCCAAGTTGTCGGAACTTCATGTAAAGCTTTTCGATACTCCGTTTGAAGGTGCGCACGACGCGAAAGAGGATGTCCAGGCGTGTGCTAATTGCTTTTTTGAGCTGAGAAGAAGATCCATCCTTTAAACGAGCCTGTGGGAGAAGGGGCCGCCGTGCATTGCTTCCATCAGCCGACGCCCTAAGGATTGCAGTACTTTCTGAACACCCTGAGTGCGAGGTTAATAACGTAAGGAATCCGCCACTGCCTCACGTACTGTGCATCTGGAATTTTGTAATCCGCGTGTACGCATACATTCGTCTCTTTTTTTAACGGCCGAACGAGACCACAAAGCTCCAAGATCAGTTGCTTATCCTCATGAAACGCCACCGCATTGTCGCGAAAAGCATCGATTAATCGGTCAAAGTCTCGATAGGATCCACGTTTGATATCGTACCAGATCTCGTGGTTGGCGGCGTTGAATTCCCCCTCCAAGAACTTGGGAAATACGATTTCAACGACCCGAATGAAAATGCTCTCAAGGACCTTCCGCGTTAGGAACATTACTGACAGGTAAAGACCGGCGTCGTAACTCTCGTTGATCTCCTTGCGCAGGTAGTCTAGAAACGGGTCATCGAACGGGTACGGTAGAAAATCCTCTGTGGTTGCCTCATCCTTCTCCGCGGCTAGCGTCAATTTCCTGTAGGCCGGATCAATCTCAATCTTCGAGAGTTTTAGCAAATCGAGTAGCGATGGATACCAATTACGGATATACTCATTGTAGTAATTCCAGTTGTCTCGCTGCGTCTTAATGATTTTCGGATCGAAAACAACCTGTTCAAGGATTTTTAGGTACTTGTAACTTGGCACTGATTGCATGAAGATCGCAAAACTGTAGTCCTCCTCGCTCATGAACGTGTATTGTGCCCTGTCCCAATCGCGATAGACATCGCTCTTGTACTCGATGCCGTGCTGCCGCAACAACTCAACGAACCCTTCTGGCTGGTGGACTTGGATATACAGCCGCTCAGCAAGCATCCATACCCTCGCCGGTAGATTCATACTCATTCTGCTCCCTTACTTCGTGGACTTCGTGTAAAATAAAACATATAGCAGAAGAATACTTTATTAAAATCATAATCATATCATGAGATAATAAGAGTTAGCGAGCAGAAACGAAGGGAACTGGCTGCGTTTCTTGTTAAAGGCTAAGAAAACGGCGCTGTAGCAGCATTTACGATTTTTCAGCGTTTATGCACCTCTCCGACCACTTCCCTTAGGTTGTTATACCCTTTCGTTTCAAGATACGTTTTCAACTCCTCTTTAAGCCTCGCAAAAACCCCAATCCCGTCGCTGACGAGCGCGCTCCCGATCTGGAACAGGGATGCACCGTTCCGTGCGTAGTCGATAACGTCCTGCACGGTGAAGATCCCACCAACCGCTATGATAGGTATGTTCAATTCACGGTAAAGCTCGTAAACGATCTGCTTCCCACCTACTGTTAGATCTTTACCGGATTTGCCACCATAGCCCAGTGGATTGCCCAGAAACGGCATTTCAAGCGTATCTTCTACGGGCCTGTTTATCACGGTATTAATAGCAGTGATCGCATCCGCACCCGCCTTTTCTGCGGTCAACGCGAGACCGACGGGCGCGCCAATATTCGGCGAGATCTTCACTGACACGGGCTTCGGCTGCACAATCTCCTTTACAGCCTTCACAATTTCCACTAGCAGTTTCGGCTTGTTCTCGATCGCCGTGAACTCTGAATGCGGGCATGACGCGTCAAATTCGATCATGTCTACCGGGTATTCACGTGCGATCCTCGCCACGTCACTGCATTCTTCCACGCTCTTACCGAAGATGCTCAAGATCACGGGCACGTTGGCATACGTCGCATCCTCTAACTCCTGCTTGAAATTTGCTATGCCTGGATTCGGGAGCCCCATGGCGTTCACGTAACTCCGTGGTGCGAGTTCAATAAAGGTTGGGTTTGGATACCCGTCGCGCTCGTCCAAGCCTACCGATTTGGTTACCACCGCGCCCGCTCCTGCCGCTGCATAGCGGTACAAGAACATTCCGGAAACACCGAAGCCCGCCGCGTTCATAAAGGGATTGGGGAACTCAATCCCGCAGACTTCTGTTTTTAATAACGGCTCGTACTCAGGCGTGAACTGTGCAAGAGGCGGGGATACAAGTTCTAATTCTTCTGCTACTGCTGTTGGAACGATAGGAATGCGTTTACCGCTCTTTTCGCGTTTCCAGCGCCCGAATTCCGTGCGTTCAAGCGTTTCCGCTATAAAAACGGGGCCGTCTTTACAAACCCGATAGCCGCCAAGATCGCAAGCGCCGCAGGCGCCGCAGCTGCATTTTATGATGCGCTCTACCGAAACCTGCGTAGGGATTCTTCTTCGTCGCGTAAGTTCGCACACGCGTGTCATCATCAGTTCCGGCCCGCAGGTCAGTACCTGATCAAACGCTTCGCCAGAAGCCAACAGCTCTTCGAATAACTCCGTGCACATGCCACAAAAACCTTGAGAGCCGTCTTCCGTTGACACGCGTACCTCACAACCGATCTTGCGGAATTCGTTAAGGTAAAGCAGATCGGTACTGCATCGTGCGCCTTCCAGGACCACGACTTCTAGCCCTAATGCGCACGCGCGTTCGGCGGCGAACCGCAACGGTGCCGCGCCGTAGCCGCCTGCGACCATGCAGATCCGTTTACCGTTAAGTGCAAAGCCCGTGCCGTACGGGCCTCGTAAACCAATAAAATCGCCCACCTGCTTTTGATGCACGCTGTGCGAGCAATCACCGACATCGGCAATCGCAAGTTCCAGATCACCGTCCGGCGATGCCGAGGCAATGGAAATCGGTATCTCATCGACACCGGGATCCCAGACCATGACAAATTGACCCGGCGTGCTCTCTTTCGCGATCGCCGGCGCGTTAACGGTGAACGTTTTGACGTCGCTGCGTTGTTCTGTTTTTAATCCCGCAATCTTATGCGGTGTGGGGATATTTACGGGCATTTTCTCTATCCTTATGTTGGAACTCGCATTACAGAGTTGGCTCTACAGGTCGTTCCTTTGTTCTGCATTGCGGTTCCTGTATGAATCAAGGCAAGGAATTAATTAACCTTTTCCATCTCTCATCCTAATGTTCCTTTACAGGAAATGACCGAAGCACTGCGACAATTTATCGAGACCTACTATATCCATCCCATAACGCACGACACGGGCTACAACCCCATAAATACCATCACGTGGGCGCTCGTACTTGTCGTCTGTCTCTTCCTGACCTTTCGATTGCTGAAGCGGCTCAAAATCGATATGAATCACCGCTTCATCGCTGCGGTCGTACCGTATATCGTGGTCGGCGCGAGTCTGCGGGTAATGGAAGATGCCGAGTTGCTCTCACCGCCCCTGAACTACCTACTGATTACGCCACTAATATTCTTTGTCGTGTTCTGCTGCTGCCTCGCCCTGCTCTTTCTCGCGGTGACCATAACCCGATTGGAGCGATTGAAAGCGTATGATTACACGCTTATTTTCGGACTGTTCGGCGTGCTCTGGTGCTTCGCGAACCTGGCGGTACTCTTAATGCATGAGCACGTAGCGTTCGGTTGGGTTCTTTTCGCCGTTATCGGTATTGCAGGCATGCTGGTAGGTATTATATACGCAATAGCCGCTCACTTCGGCATCCAGTTCCTCACTGAGAAGGTACACGTCAGTGTGTTAGCAGCGCATCTGCTCGACGCCGCTTCCTCGTTTATCGGGATCGACATGCTCGGGTACACGGGCAAGCACGTAATCGAAGGGCTCATCGTCGAATATACCGGCACCGCCGCCGGCATGTTCCCCCTCAAGCTCGGGATACTCGTCCCGATATTGTACGTGCTGGATACGCAATTCCGCGAGGATGCCGAGGAGATAGAGCTGAAGAATATCGTTTTGCTTGCACTTCTCGTTATCGGGCTTGCACCTGCCGTGCGCAACACACTCAGGATGATGTTAGGTGTTTAAACGTCAAATGCCGCTCAAAAATAGTCCATTAATGTAACAAACTCCTCCGGGCGTAACTCTTCTGGCCGCTTATCCAATGCCGGAAGCTTTAAACCTCCCAACCGCGTTTTTTTGAATATCGCTCGCAGCTTCTTCCGCCGCTGGTCAAACGCTGCGGTAACAAACTCGAAGAACGTCCGTTTATCTCCTATCTCACAGTTCTCGTTCTCCCGCAAGCGCACAATTGCGCCTTTTACCGGCGCGGGCGGATAAAACGCATCGCGGTGCACGATCTCCATGATCTCTATCTCCGCAAGTGCCTGCGAGATCACCGATAACCGCCCGTACAAGTTCGAGCGCGGTTTCGCCACCAGTTTCTGCGCAAACTCTTTCTGATACAAGAGCACTGCGAGCCCGAAGCCCGCCTCGCGAAGCAGCAGTTTATACGTGATCGGCGAGGATATCAAGAACGGTAAGCTCGCAACGACCTTGTCAAATTCCGGCAGCTCTAACTTCATGATATCGCATTCCATTACCTCCGTATTGCTGTTTTCACGTCCGTAGCACTCCTGTAACAGTGCACAGAGGTTCCGGTCCTTCTCCACCGCGTAGACCCTCTTCGCGTGTTGGTTTAGTTTTTCTGTAAGGCTCCCCACACCCGCGCCGATCTCCAGCACCACGTCACCGTGCCCCACGCTGGCATACTCCACCATTCGCGAGGCCACGCCGTCATCCACCAGGAAATACTGCCCCAAACTCCTCGTCGGTCTTATGCCCCGTTCAATAAGGATGCTTCTGATATCCATTTCTGTTCGCTCCTCCACGATTCTAGAGCTTCATGCCGCGACCCGGTTTCCATACAACCTCCCGCTCTATCGTTTTCAAACCGGTATAATCGCCTTCCAAGCATCGCTTCGCCAGTGTGTTCAGCTCTTCCGTTCTTGATTGAAGATAACCTCGTGCTTCTTCATAAATACCCGCTTCGCTCGTGGTGATCGCACTCGCATATTCGCTCAGTATGCCCCTGTACGTACTCAAAAAACCGTTCTTGAAGTCCACGTTCCCCCGGGCTATTCGCTTTAGCTCTGCCACGACTTCTGGATGCGGCGGCAGGAACAGCGGCACACCGATCAGCTCGTACCGCTCAGGATCGCGCTCGTAATGCGCTTTCAGGTACGCGTTGATCGCCAAACGCTGCAGCTTTCGCGCGACTACCTCTTCCCGCTCCTTGAGATAAATGGGCGCAGTGAGTTCCATTGGGAGGTCCTTTATCTTTACGCGTGCCGAAGGCCTTTCAGCCTCTATTCGAGCCTTAGTTCTGTCCACAAGCTCGGCGAACAACGCTGAATAGTCCGTTTTATGGATATGCGAATGTGTATCCTCATGAACCATCCGGGTAAGCAAGAACCGTAGAACGCCGAAATCGTACGCACGATAAACGGTTTTTAGGAGTGCCGCCCGCGTCTTTACCGTCTCGTAATTCTCTACCAAAATATGTGCGGTATCGGATCTTATATCGAACTCCGAGAAGTACTGCTTCGTCAGATGCCGCTCGACCGTTGTTCGCCCCGCCAGGACCGCTTCGTGCAGTCGTTCCCCTATCCAAGCTTCTGCACCGCTCAGCCCAAGTGCCGCTTCGAACTCCTGGATAAACCGATCGATCTCCGCAAGCAGCACCAGGAAGGCGTCCTTGGTTATGCCATTCTCCCGGTTGATGGATAGGAAGGGCTCTTCCGCTGCCGTTTCAACCGCGAACTTCGTGTCCTTGGTTAATTGTAATTTCATTGCTGGTCGGTCCGTATAGCGTGAAAATCCGAAGGGTGTGCGTCAATGGTAAATCTAATTGTTTGTACCGTCTTTAACTTTTCTTATAGACCTGTTAACTGTGTGTTTTTTGGTTTGAAGTTCCTCTTCCCCCTGCTGCTACCGTTTCTTATGATCTTTCTGTAAGGCAGGTTCACGGAGTGTTTTCTTTTGCGGTGGGGGATAGTGTATGTATGGTTGTCATAGTCAGAGTGCATACATCATCAAAACGTTAAATTCAAAAGCGACAGGCTTTTAAATATGGGCACCAACCACATAGCAAGGAGGTGATAATAACGGATACTAAAAAGATAAGGACAGTGATTTTTGTTGCAGCGATTTTTTTATTCGCGATTGCCGCACCGGTAAAAGCCGATTGGGATCAGGGCGATAGTTACAAGATGCACTTTCCGCAACTACCAGATCCCAATGGCACTGATGTTGCCAATTACAACCTATCCAACAGAGAGCCACTGCTCCTTGCCGATGACTGGCTCTGCACGGAAACTGGCCCGGTGACCGACATCCACATCTGGGGCTCATGGAAGGAGGATAGTAAGGGTGAGATCGCGTTTTTCAACGTGAGCATCTGGAGTGATTTCCCTGACAATGACGGCCCTGGTGATAATTTCAGCTATCCCAATGAGCTCTTATGGCAGCACACGTTCTCTAAAAACGAGTTCACCGAACGCTACTGGGGTAATGGCTCCCAAGGTTTCACTCGGGTTGAATCCTCTTTTTCAACGTTGGCGTTGACTATGACGCCGCTTGACCACGAAAATACGTGGCAATACAATCTCCATATTAATCCTGCTACGGCATTCGTTCAAGAAGAAGGGACCATCTACTGGCTGGCTTTATCTCCCCAGGTTAACAGTTCAGAGTACCAGTTTGGCTGGAAGACCTCACAAGATGATTGGCAAGACCCACCCGTGATTAATATATTAATGAACCCAGCAGAGATCCCACCAGAGATCCCCTACGTTGTACATGATGGATTGATATGGACCCCCCCCCGCACTATGGAATGTTACGGGCCTCACAGAAGGACTGGACTCCTTTGCCTTCGTGATTAACGGACCGCCACAGGCACCAGAGGTTCCACTACTCACACCCATCGGCCTCATCGCGCTTGGTAGTCTACTTTCGGGAATCGCAGCTGTCACACTAGTAAGAAAGAGGCGCTGAAAACCTCTTTCATTTTTTTCTGTTTTTGCTCTGAACATGCGAGAATACAAAGCCCTCGATTTCTTCTCCGAGATTTGAATCCTTGCGATAGTTTTTCCTGAATAACTTATCTCAAAAGATTCCATTACAATAAGCAGGATACAGCAATTTTGTCAGTAACTTAGAAAGATCGTAAAGTATAACCAAAAATGAAGAAAGAACGTCACGTCTTTGAATGTTTGGGGAAAGCACGAGTGGTCGTGGAAGACGGTAAGGTCGTTGACGTCGGGGAGCCGGTAGTCAGGTATTGCCGTCTCTGGGACAAGATGCGAGGGATACATGAACTGAACGAGCAGAAGGTAAAGGAGAACATTGAATTCCGGATACGCGATTTCGGACTCTGCACGCCCAATAGAATCGTGGAGATGGACACGTTCGTCGGGTTCGGCGCTTCTGAGACGTTTATGTCCGGGCTCCGCAGCGGGTTGCTTGACGGTACCGTAACGGTTTGCGAAGGCGCAGGCACGGTAATAACGGCCAATCCGGCACTCGTGCAGGGTATAGGCGCGCGATTGAGCGGCGTCGTGGAGACCACACCGGTAGAAGGGCTGATAACGAAGCTGAAAGAAAAAGGAGGGGTAGTCTTGGACCCTCCGAGAATTGACCAGGTTGCAGGTGTGCAGAAGGCACTTGAACTCGGCTATAAAGCGGTGGGCGTTACGGTAGCTACAGTGGAAGACGCTCAGCGGTGCAGAGCGCTCAGCAAGGACACAGTTATTTTCGGTGTGCATCTCACCGGTATCTCACGAGAAGATGCTGCGGCATTATGTGAGCTCGCTGATCTCGTCACAGCGTGTGCATCGCCGCACATACGAGCTATCGCAACAGATAAGGCGCTTGTTCAGGCGGGCACAGCCATTCCGATATTCGCGCTCACGACCGTAGGCAAGGCACTGCTGTTAGAGCGCGCTAAAGAGGTTGATAGTCCCTTACTGCTGAACACTATGCGATTGCCCGTTCTCCCAGAGGATAAACAGCCGAAGCCGCTCGTCTAAGGCAGGCTCTCACGAACTCGCATCTCCGCACGCTACCCTTCATGAATGATGCTCTGGTTGCCGGACCTGCGGACGCTGTTGCTCCTTTGCAATTGTAAACGGCTATTTGAGTCTGTGTGATCACACAAGAGTCCTGTTGAGTGCAACACTAAAAGATAAAACCTCAACCCCGGACACCCCATGATTTCCGGTGGAGCCGGTAATTCGCGCTGGTGGGGTTCGTTCCAACAAAAATTCTTTTGTGTGTAGCGCCTTATAATTCTACTACAGGTCACTTAATTCAATACGGTCGTACCATGACCAAGATACAAATACCCTACGGAAACTCGCAGATCGTTGTTGACATAGACGCAGAGCTTTTAGACTCCGAGGGTGAGGACGAAGGCACACGGAGTAAAAAGAGCACTCCCGGAGATGTGATAAAACGAGCCTTGAACAACCCTCTGGGCACAAAACGGCTCCGTGAGATCGTAGCTGCGAAAAAAGACGCGAAGATCGTTATTGTCGTTGACGACCATACACGAGCGGCCCCAACGGAACTCATGCTTGATAGCCTAACAGCAGAGATCGGTGAAGATTGTAAGGACAAGATAACACTGCTTGTTGCCTGTGGCACGCACGAGCCGCCAACGGACGAGGATCTGAAAAAGATCTTGGGTACCTATGCCGGTCGATACCGCATTGCACTACACGATTGTGATGCGAACACTCTGATCGATGTGGGCACGACAACCAGGGGTACTCCTGTGAAGTTGAACAGGAACTACGTGGACGCGGATGTGAAGATCCTGACAGGTGATATAACCTTACATTACTATGCCGGGTTTGGCGGCGGCCGGAAAAGCATCCTTCCTGGGGTATCATCGCGTGAGACCATCCAAAAGAACCATGCGCTCTTGATCGACGAGCATGCACGGACGGCAAACCTCGAACACAACCCGGTCCATCAGGATATGACGGAAGCCGCTGCTTTTTGCCCTCCTGATTTCGTTCTTAACGTTGTCGCTGCTGGTGATGGCTCTATTGTCGACGCATATGCTGGTGAGATGAGCACTGTGTTTCAGAGCGGCACAGAGGTCGCTAAAGGTTTGTTCTGCCGGAATATTCCAGAGTTCTTTGACGTTTTGGTCGTGAGTGCTGGTGGGTTCCCAAAGGACAGAAATCTGTATCAAGCTTCCAAGGCGATCGAGAACTGCTACCGAGCGGTCGCGCCTGGCGGGGATCTAATCTTAGTCGCTGAATGCAAAGAAGGAATCGGGGACGCGTATTTCGAAGACTGGATGCACGAACAGACAAGCTATGATAAAGCTGCAGAGGCTGTCAGAACCAAGTTCGTGCTCGGCGGACATAAAGCGTACTACATGAGGAAAGTAATGAATCATGTAAGCTTGTCTATCGTCTCTGTTCTCGATTCTCAGCTTCTATCAGCCTGGGGCATTAAACCGTTTACGACTTTAGATGAGGCTCTTGAATCAACAAAAAAAGATATAGGTAAGATGGGTATAGTTAGAAAGGGTGCTGATACCTTATTAGTACCGGCGGTAAAATAATATATAGTTATAGAATAGAATCAAGGAAGGAGTAAGGATAAGGAGCAATGGTAAATCTAGCAAAACAGAAAAGGATAGCAGCACAGGTAATGAAGGTAGGCGAAGGGCGCGTTTGGATAGACCCTGAAGCTTCGGAGGATGTCGCGGAAGCCATCACACGAGAAGATATCCGAGGTTTGATTAAAGAAGGCACTATCACGATAAAGCAGAAGAAAGGCGTGAGCAGAGCTCGAGCTCGCGTTCGTGCCACGCAAAAAGCGCTCGGTCGCAGAAAGGGTCACGGCTCCAGAAAGGGCGCTAAAGGTGCGAGAGAGAGCAGGAAAAATCGCTGGATAACGAAGATTCGCGCGTTACGAAGAAGATTAAAAGAGTATCGCGATGAGGGCTCTATGGATAAAACAACCTATCGAAGGTTGTATAACAAAGCAAACGGTGGCGAATTCAGAAACGTAGCTCATTTAAAGGATTATATAACGACTAATGAGCTGCTAGCAGAGGAGGGCGTGCAGTAAATGGGAAGAGCAAGAGGCCCGACATATCACGTCCCGTTTAGAAGGAGACGCGAGGGTAAGACAAACTATCGCAGAAGGTTGAGGCTGTTATTCAGCCGAAAGAATCGCGTGGTCGTACGAAAAAGTAACAAGTACATTAGGATGCAGTTGATTGCTGCTGATAACGTAGGAGATAAGACGCTCGTCTCCACTATCTCGTCAGAACTCCAGAAATATGGCTTTGAGGGCTGCAAATGTAGTAGTCCTGCTGCGTATCTTACTGGCCTGTTGTTTGGTAAGCGAGCGTTAGCCGCAGGGTATGATGATGGTATCCTTGATATAGGTTTGGTTACTCCTGTCCATGGCTCTAATGTTTATGCTGCGTTAAAAGGTGCGCTTGATAGTGGATTGGCAATACCTCATGATCCAGTGGTATTCCCGGCTGAGGCGCGCATATCCGGGAGTCTTATTGCGTCATACTTACAAAAGCCTGAGGTCGTTGCTATGAATCACGCGGTAAAGGATAAGATATTACTTGATGATATGAAAAGTATAGAGAAGGAGTCTGCTACGGAATGAAGGATAGAGGGAACAGAAGAGGAAGGGAGAAGGAAAGGATTTTAGAAGATTGGAAACCGGTAACAAGATTGGGGCAGCTCGTGCAAAGTGGAGAAATAAAAACGTTTGAAGATGCAATTCACTCTAGATATCCTTTAAAAGAGTTTCAAGTGGTTGATGCTCTTCTTCCTGAACTGAGCGAGGAGGTTTTGGACATTAACCTTGTTCAGCGAATGACGGATTCAGGGAGACGAGTAAAATTTAGAGTGTGCGTTATTGTAGGGGACAAAGAGGGGTATCTCGGCATAGGTCTCGGTAAGGATGCGTTGGTCCGCAGTGGTATCGAGAAGGCGGTACGAGAGGCTAAATTACATATTATTAATATCACGCGCGGCTGTGGATCGTGGGAATGCAACTGTGGTGAGAGCCATTCGATTCCTTTTAAGGTAGTAGGAAAAGCGGGGAGTGTTAGGATGACGTTAAAGCCCGCGCCTAAGGGTATTGGCCTCGCTGCTGGTGATACCCCCAAACGTGTTTTAGAGTTCTCCGGTGTGCAGGACGTATGGGCATTTTCAAAAGGACAAACGAGGACGACATTCAACCAGGCTTACGCGACGTTCGACGCCTTGCGTAGTACCTCATTAATGAAAACATTGGAGAGATAAAAGAAGATGTACGTGATCATAAGGCTTCGAGGAAGTGTTGATGTAAGGCCAGAAATAAACTATACGTTAGGGCTGCTTCGATTACATCGTGTTAACCATTGCGTCATTGCTGAGGAGAACGCTTATAACAAAGGTATGATACAGAAAGTAAAGGATTACGTGGCTTGGGGCGAGATATCAGAGGAAACGCTCGAGGCGTTATTTACTGATCGAGGACGGTTGGAAGGAGGTAAGAGACTGACCGAAGAGTACCTGAAAGATAATACCTCCTTTAAAACCACAAAAGATGTTGTCTCTGCTCTACTTGAAGGGAAGGTGATGATGAAGGATTTGATGCCTCACAAAATCAAACCGGTGTTCAGGCTTCACCCACCGAGAAAGGGACATAAAGGCATTAAAAGGAGCGTTAAGGAAGGAGGAGAGCTAGGCTACCACGGCGCTAAAATAAACGAGTTATTGTACAAGATGAGGTAACGCTTTTTTGGTTACGTTATAGGGCACCATTTTAGATCCTCATCATCCTACTTGTACCTACCCTTTAGCTGTAAACCCCTTTAAAAAGCCCTAGCACTCCGATAAAAACTACGCGACGTAGTGAGCTTTCCGCTCAAAATTTATAAACGGCTCGCGATAAAGAATAACATAAACAGATCAGACGACGCCTATACGATGAAAGCAAAAGCACGACCGTGGAAGAATTGGCAGCATATAACGAAGCTGGATCCTGACAAATACATATCTCTCGAAGATTTAGATACCATCGTGGGAAGCGGCACTGATGCTATCATGGTATCAGGGACGCAAAACATTACGGGAAAAAACGTCTCGCAGCTCATAGCTCATCTAGAGGACTACGATATCCCGAAGATCTTGGAGCCGGCAACCCCGGATACCGTCATAGATGACGATATGGATTATATCTTTGTTCCGTTGGTTCTCAATACGGGCGATTTGAGCTGGATTGTGGGCAAGCATAAGGATTGGATACAGAAGCATCCGATAAACTGGGGGAAAGTTATACCTGAAGCGTACATCGTTATGAATCCCGAATCGGCCGTAGCAAAGCTGACGAAATCAAAGACAGACCTCAGCGCTGAGGAGGTCATTGCGTATGCGCGCTATGCAGAGCGATACCTCGGGCTTCCCATAATCTATCTGGAATACAGCGGGGCCTACGGCGACCCTCTCCTAGTTCAGTCACTCAGCGACTCGCTTAGCGAAGCGTCGTTATTTTACGGGGGTGGGATTGACTCACCGGCGACTGCATCCGAAATGACGCGCTACGCTGATGTCATTGTTGTCGGGAACATAGTGTACACCGATATGGATAAGTTCATGGCGACAATCCCATGATGGTACAAGAATACCCAACTCCACCGGAAATGGTGGGGTGTCTCTGTTCTTTAATAAATACTTCCCACTTCTGCTTCTGTTTTTACTTTTAGTAGATAGCCTTTATACCGCGATTTTTCCAGATCACAAATCTCTGATAGCCTCTTCTCACCTACCGCAACGTCCTTAATCGTTGGCACATCCTCTTCTTCGATATTCAAACGCAGACCGTCAACTTGAATAATAATTGAGAACTCCTCCCCAGCTTTTTGCGGAATAATCATCTCGATCATCTCTTTTATAAACAGTGGCGATGCGGCTAACGGATCTTCCTCAATCTCCAGCCTTCTCTCATCTATAACCTTCTCCACCTCTGCAGCCACTCGATCTAACGTATCAAATTCATGTGTTCGCCGCATTCTGTCTGTTCTTCTCCCCACTCCCGCTACGTAATGCTCTATCTCAAGACCCTGCGGGCCTCCAACTATAATGTGTGGCACATCAAGCGACTCGCACAACGTCGACTTCTCCTCTATGCACTCCTTTATATTACCAAAAACAAAGACCGCAGCATTGAATTCCTCTATAATCTTTCTTTCCTCTACGGTTATCTGTGCTATCCTCTTACCCACACCGCGCGCCAAACCCATCATATTGGTTATCGCACCTTTTCGTCTCAGGTATTCCGATATGTCACAAATAGGATCCACCGCGTGGTGTTTGCCCATAGAAGGAGTGACGATTATTATTTCCGTTCCGCCCAAAGGGAGTTTTTGAAACTTTCCGCCAAGGTCTTTTATTTTATCCCGGATCACTCGCTCTTCCTCCTCAGGGATAGCTAAATGCAGCATCGTCTCGGTCTGCATTACCGATTCTTGCAGTATAAACCCGCCTATATCCTCCACCAGCTCTTTCAGCTCGTTGAACTTGTACACGCCTCCTTCAAACATCATTATTTCATACATAGATCAATCGGCACTCCCCTTACGTACTATCTCTTCCGCTTTCGCCCCCCACTCCTTCCTTATAGGATTCTCTGAGGCGAGAAGAGTAACTCTACCATGTAACGGAATGGGACACCGCACCCGTGCACCCTCAGGTAATATTCGGTCTATCCCATCTAATATCCGCGTTATCAAATCATCTCTCGGATCATAGACGATCAAATCCTTTAATGCTTCCCTCTCTTTCTCATCCAGATCTATTCCTAGCTCTAATCTGCTCACTTGTTTTACTCGCTCATCATATTTATCCCACAACAAGGAAAGCAAATTCGGAGCATATCGTTCATCCGTTATCTTTAGCCTGTCGGGTTCTCGCTGTGTTATATCACTTACCTTAACGGGACTGGCGACCCGTCCTATCTTAACAGAGATGATAAAGAAGTGTTCCGTTGGGTCTATGTAGATATAGGTATTATCTATACTGGCTCGCACGCCTAAATCCCTGAATGTCGCCTGACTGATCTTCGCAAAGGTTGTGTTTGCAAAATCATCCCCCCCTTCTACCTTTACCTCCATATCAGCGCCCCTATCTATAACCTCCTCTACAATTTCTACAATGAATACATCCAACAAATTATATTATCGGTCGATAGATAGTTATTTCTTCTGTAGTTTAATCCGCTGGCCGTACAAACAGCCACGACCTTGAACGCCGCCTATAGGATTCCCTGCCGACCCAAACTGGTGCATGCACTTACCAAGGACCGCAGCGCCTCTTGCCAGCGCATCGTCGGCAAAGATAACCTCTTTATCCATATTTCGCCCAAATAGGCCGCTCAATTTCTCCAACACAATCTCAGGCTTCTTCCCGGTTATCCCCGCCCGACCGGTCACGCCGATCTTCGTTTTCTCCAAGAACAGACCTTCTTCCTTCGCTATCCGCACCAGACGTTCCTGTATACTGGCGGACAACTCGTCTATTACCGGTATGAGATACGCTTCACCTTCCGCTTTCACCAGTTCCTCGCCGATATCAGCGATTTTAGGCAGATTTGAGAGATTATCTCCGGCGTCTACGCCAATTAAAACCACATCATTCCGTTCTGCGGCGTCTGCATTTACCGGCACGCCTCCCACACGAGTGCTCCCGCGTTTCACCGTACCTATCCACACCTGCTTCAAGATCTCCTCGACGTAGCCTTTTACAATCCCCTTTTTCACGCGCATCCCCTGTATGCCGGTTTTTGTCAAATCAAGCACCGAAGGATACGCCACACTTACCACCTTTGATACCACGGCGTCAGGGATAGCGCCGGCTAAGCCACAGTAGCTCCCGATAACACGCGCGTACGGCAACTCGTCATCGGTTATTCTGCCTGAGAGTGTTGTGCCGAAGTCCAAAGATATAACGGGGTTCCGATAATCTACATTCAACCATTTCGCCGCTTCTTTAAGCCCTGCAGTTACCAGCTCGCCCTCCATCTCGTTTCCCACTACCGATTCTCCCCCGGGTGGGATGTTCCCGGTCACGGCGCCGTCGAAATACGTTTTCTCCATCCGGGAAAACGCTCTCAACTCTGCCGGGATGTTCTCTAAACCCATCGGTGAGATCATCTTACGGGGCGGCACACCAGCGAGTATGCAGCCTTGTGCCAGGGCTTTTATCACGCCTTCCACCTCAGCGATCTTGGAGAAACACGCGGTAACGCCAGTAGAACGTACGACGAAATGCAAATCAGGCACGGTTACCCCAGCGGAGTGTGTACATTCCAGCAACGTCTCTTTTACCAGTTCCGCAATAGAAGCCTCGGAGAGCGCGACCTTACTTATCGTGTGGCAGAAAGCCGCTTGAGGAGAAAGAGCATCTCTGGTCATCCTTACCGCCTTGTTAAGGATATACGTCCGTCCACTTTTCAGATCCGTCGCGGTCAAGATGGCCTTCGTCGTGCTGTTCCCGAGTTCAACGCTGGCCACAATAAAGAGCGGTTTTATCGAGAGATCTCCGCGAGAGAGGTGTAATTGGAAATACAAGTCCGAATAACTGATCTGTTCAGTTTCCAGCAATTTTGGCTTATGCCTCCTCGAAAAAAATCCCATTATCGCTCGTTCCCCGGCGCTCGCGCACCTACCTGCTTCAAGTATGAAAAGCGTCATTTTACTGTAATAAATCTTTTGGTTTTTGTGTGGTGGCCAGTCAGAGAATAATCTCACAGGGGCTTGTTTGTGTAAGATAGTAAGATGGAGCAAAGACCTACCCATATCCCTTCTATGATACCGTAATGACCCTGTATAAATGCTCATTCACACCTGCAACACCGCTGTTTTGTTACCCGGTTGGGTTATATATCAGACCCAAAACAGAAGCTACTTTAGTACGCCCTTCCTTACCATAATACTTTCCGGAGCGAAAAATAGAAAGCTTTATATGGTGCCCCCGTCTACATCTCGTTCATGCTACAAGTAGTATTGCTTTTTGCATGGATGTTAGTGATAGCGTTCTTAGCGTTCATAGCATGTACGTTCGAGGACATAGAGTCAGATATAGGATCTCAGAGCAATCCGAACTCTCAAGTGCAACTAGCGGCGCAAGTGGGACAGGTAAACCGGTTCTTCAACAAAGCAATTTCTGGTGAGCCGTTATCCAATGCGATGTATTGTGTGGTCGCAGGGACGGTAGTATGGATGCTGTTGATCAAGCTCGAGCCTCTCGTGCCGGGCGCAACATGGAAAGCAGCGGTAGTGGCGATACCAATAGGCGTAGGAGTGGCAGCATTGATTCATATGATCTTTTCGACGAGTGCGCATTGCGGCAGGGTAGCGGGACAGAAACGATTCGAACAGCCTATCTATCTCGATGTGTTATACGGGCATCTCCTACCAATTGCAACGCACGGCTTTATGACGACGTTCTGTATTACCAGCATAGCATACATTCAGAGCAACATTGGGACTCTGTCAGGGAATCCACAATTGAACCATCCGTTTGCTCTCCCACTACTCGGATTCATCTGGGGGATTACCGTGGGTTCAATCGGATCCTCAACCGGTGATGTGCATTACGGAACGGAGCGAGAGTTCCAGGACAGACCGTTTGGCGAAGGGAAGCGGGTCGTTTACCACGGGAAGATCACGAGATACGCAGAATGCGGTGTACGGACACAGAAGGACATTGCAGGGTTCTGTGCGAAATTCGGCGGACCATGTACAGGAATGACGTTCGGACTCATCATTCTGTTCGAGAACTGGAGAACTCTAGTTGGGATGCTGCTTGGCGGATTTTTACCAAACTTGCCAGCCTTTACGGCGAGTGGTGATATGGCAGCGATAGGGGGCATCGTCATGGGGCTCCTTATAGTAGCAGCGTTCGTAGTGGGAAACTTGGTGTTCGTGAAATGGGTGAGGAAGAAATGTGGACCGTTTGTAGGAGTGTGATAAAATGGAACCAGTAATGTTTTTGATCGTAGGATATGTAGTGATAGGCGGGTTACTTGCGAGTTTAGGAGCGCACCTTTTACCAGTGGGCGGTGCACCAGCGGCAATGGGCACGGCAACAGGAATCGCAACAGGGACCGTTCAGATTATGCTCGGAGCGGTACTGACCGGATTATTCACAGCGGCAAACGTGGCTACGTTTACAGACAATATCCTTCTTGTATCGCTGTCTGGTGCAGTTGGCGCGACGATAATGCTCGTTGTGGTCATGTTCATGGCGAATATCCTGTACGCCTTTGGCTGTGGGGTGGTCCCGATATCGGGCAGAGTGGACGTGGATCCGATAACCAAGGAGCCACAGGCACCGTACAAAACACCGCAGACTGACGGGCATGGTGTGCCCAATGTGGTTTTCATCTCCGGTACGTTAGGTGGATTCGTCGGAGGTTTCGGCGGTGCACTCATGTACTTTACGTTACTGAACTACGCACACTTCACCGCAGGCACGGCAGCGGTTGCGTCATTCTCCATCTTCGTAGCCAACGCGATTCTCGCGGCATACAACATACGCGGTACCATTGAAGGATTCCACGATCCGAAGTTCAAGCGACTGCCAAAATCGATGATCGCATCGTTTGCTATCTCTCTGCTTGCCGGAATAGTGGTCGTGCTCGCAGCAATAGGATTAGGAGTGATATAACATGACAGTAACACCAGTAATAGAAGAGGAAGAAGAGGCAACAGCACCGAAAAAGGGCTTGTCGTTTAAATTCCCGTTTGATGAGACGGAGATGGCACTTATCGCAGGCATACCTGCAGCGATCATAACCATATTCACGGGCTTGCCAGCAGTGATAAAAGGTGTGGGGTTGCTTTTAGCCTTACTCTGGGGGATGGATTCAGTCCGGAAGACGTCTAAGTATGGCTTAGGTACGGGTGTTCCCTCTATAGGCGTGTTGGGTACCGGTTATGGTGTCATCGGCGCGTTGATGGGACTAGCAGTCGTAGGATACGGCAGTAATGCCCAAATCGGGTTCTATCCCGCAGTGTTAGTGGGGGCCATCTTTATGGCTATTCTTGGCCTTGTATCCGGCTACTTTTCGAACAGTGAGAAGTACATAGCGATGAAGATTCCACGGTTAGAGCGAGCGATGGTGGAATTAGGAATAGCAGGGACACTGGCGATGTTACTCCAATTCTCTATCGTGACGGGCACGTTGGAGTTCCAAGCAGTGGTAGACATGGTAATGGAAACCGGAGTCATAGCCTTTATGTTCATCTTCACGGCCATGGCGATGTTCCATCCGTACAACGCATGTCTCGGACCCGATGAACGAAGAGAGAGAACGAGGATGGTGTCGATAGAGATTTCAGGCTTGATATGGATTATACTGGGCTTTGCAATGCTCGTACTCGGCACTTCTCCCTGGGGCGTCTGGGACGGGCTATCGTTGATAGTCTTTGGCGCGATCGTATGGTTCGTGTTCTTCAGGAAATTCATCAAGGCATGCATGGACGAGTGTTGGGAGACAGTGGGAACAGGAATGATCAAGACGTTAGGATAGGTGGATAAAAAAGATGATAACAATCAATGAGAAGTTTGGGATTGTATTGGATCCAGACACGCTTAAGGTAGGCGAGGCACGACCAGGCTTTTATCGAGTGGGGCTATCGGCAATCGAGGAACAAATAGTGGTTCTTGAGTCTGCAGTGGATGACCTGTTCAATACCCTTGATCCAACATCCAGTTTCAAGATGGCACAACCGAACAGAGAGGGAATGCTGAGTAAGGCAGGGTTTACGACGTTCTTCATGGTCGGCGTGACCATGGCTCTCCTCGCAGTAGCGGTGATATTCTTGGCGTTAGGAGGTGCATGAAGATGGCAGAGAAGAAAGAGGTTCCGGAAGGCTGGCCGTTAATCACCGGCGACTATGAGGTTGGCGATCCGAATAGCTGCGTGGCAATATCCTCGAATGGGTCGTATTTCCACATCGAGCACTTAAAGGGTGTCGCCATACAGGGACCGGATAAAACGGAGAACATCGGAGCAGAGAAGATCATGGCAAACGTCATCTCGAACCCCAACATACGCTTCATGATCATGGCCGGTGCGGAGGTTCCCGGGCATTTAAGTGGTGAGACGATGATGGCACTGCACAAGAATGGAATCGATCCGGAGACGCACAAGGTAATAGGAACCAAAGGAGCCATTCCCTTCATCGAGAATTTACCAGAAGCAGCGGTTGCGCGATGGCGAGACCAGATCGCAGAAGTCATCGACATGATGGGTGTCGAGGACTACGGCCAGATCAATGCGAAGGTCAAAGAGCTTGCAGCGAGAGATCCGGGCGCGTATCCCGAAGACGCGATGATTGTAAAAATGGGCGCCGAGGCAGAAGCAGCAGGGGGCGTGGTAGAAATGCCGTTAGGCCGGCCTGCAATGCCGTCTATGGCCGTAATAAACCGCGCTACTAGCCAAATAGCCTACAAGACACAGTTAATTGCGCGAGACCAGAAGTTAACCTCAGGGCTATCGAAAAACGCCTTTTTTGGAGTCATCGCAGGACTGGTTAGTATGTTTATCTTCCTACTACCACTCATTTTGGGGGTGATCTAAATGGCGCCACTGAAAGTTGTTCAAAACACACCGGAAACGGCAGTGTTAACTGCACGAATAGAAGATCTCAGACACTTTATCACGATGATCGGTCGTGATAACCGGTTCGCAGCGGGACTCTGGGTAGGATTTGTGAAAGGGATGGCAATCGGGCTTTTCCTGAGTTTCCTTTCCTTCGGGCTAAAACTGTTGGTATAGGAGAAAAAGGAGCAACAAAAAATGGGAGAAGAGGTAGAGGAAATAGAGAAGGAAGTAGAAGCTGAAGTTCTGGAGAAACTCGAGGCGGAAATGAAGGGGTTAGCGGTTCCCGTTGCTTCATCCTCACCAGAGGAGCATGCGAAACTGATCGAGCGGCTGAATGACATGGATGATCGAGTGGAATTTGTCGCAGGAGAACTCTGGCAACGGCAAGGAGAGAAGATGGGCTTTTTAATAGGCCTGTTATACGGCGCACTCTTCGGAATAGTGGCCTATGTGCTCTTCATGATATAGCATACAAAAAAGGAGGATAGAAAAGATGTTTTTGTTTGATAAGGAACAGAAAGTATTGGATATAGCGGGAATGAAGATAGGCGGCCAGCCAGGACAGCATGCAACTGTTCTCTGTGGCACGATATTCTACGCGAAGCACTATCTGGTTGAAGACCCGGATAAGGGGATCTTTGACAAGAAAGCAGCGGAAGACGTTTTAAAGAAGCAAGAGGAATTCTCGGATTTGACCGGCAATCCCTGCGTGATGCAGATATTCTCGGAATCGCCCGAGGCGATGGAGAAAGAGATCGCATTCTGTACAGGAGTAAGCGATGTGCCTTTCTTGATCGACTCGACGGTGGCCGAGACGAAAACGGCAGGGCTCAAGTACGCGGATGAAGTGGGACTGACAGGAAAAGCGATCTATAACTCAATCAACATTTCGTGTACGGAGGAGGAGTTAGCAGCGATCAAGAATTCCAGCGTAGAAGCATCGATTGTTCTGGCGTTCAATCCGAAAGATTCCTCAGTCGCAGGGAAGATCGATCTCTTAGAGACCGGAGCAGGCACCGTTGAGAAAGGCTTGGTCTCTCTGGCGCGGGATATGGGCATAACGAAACCACTGATTGATGCCGCAACGCTGCCCATAGGCGCAGGGGCTGGCATGTCCATTGCAGCGGGCTTTGCCGTCAAATCGAAATTCGGTCTCCCCGTAGGATTAGGTATCCACAATGCACCGTCCGCATGGACGTGGCTGAAGGAGTTCCGGAAGGCGCACGCGACCAAAGGACCGAGTGGCTGGGAAGGACTTGGCCAAGACGTGTTCAAGATCTGCGATATAGCCTCAAACGTCCTGCCCATCGTTGCAGGTCATGATTTCGTGCTTTACGGACCAATCGAGAATGCAACAAGAGCGTTCCCGCTGGTTGGCATGACGGACATGATCATTTCAGAGGCGGCTAAAGCAGAACACGAGATTGAGGCAGTAGAACCGCATCCCATCCTACAGATGACGGCCTAAACAATTAGTTAGTTGGGGAGTATTTTTTATCCCCACTTTTTCCTTTTTTTTTCGTTTTTCCGTTTAGTGACGTTTAGTTTTTTTGGGGGGGGGGCTACGAGCACTCAGAAAAACCGTCGGATTTTTTAATGACTGCGCGCTATAGTTATAGGACGATGATACACAATGGCGAGATTAATCATTCCTCATCCAGGGCATTTCCAAGCGTTGAAGGAGATAATTGAGGCCAAAGAGGCCGGGGGCTTTGATGAAGTGGACGAGGTGTTCATGGGCGGCTCGCCGGACGTGATGGGGAGTGGACGAGGTGTGCTGCACGCGCCGCTGCTCGACGAGATCCGGGAGCAGACCGAATACGCGCATCAGCATGGTATAAAGATGAATATCACGATGAACTCGACGTGTACGGGCGGGCATCATCTCACGTTCGAGGGCTATAAGATGTTCTCGTGGTATTTTGGTGAGCTGAACAAGGCGGGCGTTGACGCGGTTACGGTGGCCGAGCCGTACCTCGTAGAGCTGCTGCGTGATTTCCCGATGCAGACCGTCGTGTCCGTTTTATCCTACGTGGAATCGCCACAACGAGCAAAATTCTTCGACGAACTCGGCGCTGATATGATCACGGTGGACACGAACATCAACCGACATTTTGATCTCCTTGAGGGGATAGTAAAGACGGTTGACTGTGGTGTGCGGCTGATAGTGAACGAGGGCTGTATGTATCGCTGCCCGTTCCGGTATTCGCATTACAATCTTTCCTCGCATCTCAGCAGTTTGAATCAGCCTCGCACGCCGCTCTTCGCGCCTGACTACTATTTCGATAGGTGCATATCCATTCGGCTCCGAGACCCCACGCAGATAATAAAGTCGGGCTGGATCAGGCCTGAGGATCTCAAAGCATACGAGGCAATAGGCATAACGGACTTCAAACTCTCCGGGCGGACGAAATTGGTGAACTGGATAATAGATTGTATGCGGTACTACGCCCAGCGGTCGTTTGAGGGTAACGTGCTTGATATCTTGGATTGCCCGCAGATGCTCCGGGATCTGTGTTACATCCCGAATGAGCGGTTTGAGGGCTGCATAGAGCAATGGGCGCATTGTACGAAGGTTTGCAACGAATGTGGCTATTGTGATCGACTCACGAAGGAGGCGGTGACGTATATAAAATGAGGTTCATCGTTCCGCACCCGGGGCATTTCGCCGCGTTGAAGGAAATAATAGAAGCGAAGGAAACGAAAGGTCTGGGCGAGGTAAAGGAGGTTTATATGGCGGGCTCGCCGGAAGTGATGGGCAGCGGCCGAGCGACGTTACATTCCGTGCGTATTGCGGATATAAAGGAACAGACGGACTACGCGCATCAGCACGATCTGAAGATGAATATCGTGGTCAATCCCTCCTGTTTGGGCGGCTACCACCTGACGCTTCAGGGCTACAAGCTGTTTACGAGCTACTTCGAGGAGCTGAACAAGGCGGGAGTTGACGGCGTTACGGTCGCAGAGCCGTATTTTGTCGAGCTGTTACGAGATCTCCCGATGGAGACGGTCGTTTCCTGCATCGCGCATGTGGATTCGCCGCAGCGAGCGGAATTCTTCGAAGCGCTCGGTGCCGATACCATCGCGTTGGACACGAACATCAACCGGAACTTCCCGGTCCTGGAAGCGATAACCAAGGCGGTTCGCTGCGACCTCAAGATACTGGTGAACGAAGGCTGTCTTTACAAATGCCCGTTTCGACACGCGCATTTCAATCTCTTTTCGCATATCACTGCCAATCGCTCTACACTCATGAAATCGCAATCCACGAACATCTTCAGCGACTACTATTTCGACAAGTGCATCTCCATCAGGGTGCGGGATCCCGCGCAGATCATACGGTCGCCGTGGATAAGACCAGAAGACCTGAAGGAGTACGAAGCGCTTGGCATTGACAGTTTCAAGATCACGGGTCGGGCAAATGCAGTGAACTGGATAATAAATTGTATGGAGGCCTATGCCAGACGATCGTTCACGGGGAACCTGCTTGACCTCATTGACTGCCCCTCCGAACTCAGATACACGTTCCATGTGGATAACGAGCTTCTGGACGGGAGCATAAAGCAGTGGAAAACGTGCAAAAAGATATGTGATGAATGCAGATATTGTGATGGACTAACAGGAAAAGTGTTGAGGGTATCAAAGTGAAAGAAGAGATAGTAGAAGGTAGGAAAAGGCTTGAAGGCGAGCTGAGGAAACTGGTGGGCAACGTTTTCGTGCCAGAGGCGAAGGTATTCGGGATGGCATGTGGCTGTATCGGCTTTGCGGCGGATTTACGGGGACTGCAGGTCGATGCGGTCGAGGTGTTTATGGAGAAGATAACTGCACTACTGGAAGAAATAAGCGCGTCAGTTGGCGTAAAGCCCGAGATCATCTATGCGCGGAAGTTACCGGGCAGTGAAGAGGTGGTGGTGTTCACTACGCGTGAATTATGCGAGCGCTGCAAGAAGGAGTTTGCGGGCTCTAAAGCGCCGCCAAGGCCTGATATACTCATATTAAAGAAGAAAAGACAGCGTTAGGGCTTTTTAAAAGCAAAGGAAGAAAAGCTCACAGGTAATTACAAAACGCCCTTTTTTATATTGTATTAGAAGCTAAGATTATGTGATACTTCTAAAGTGGAAATAGCGTACGAATGATGTGGGGGTAATGAAAATGGACAAGAAAAATGAGCCATTCCTAAAATTAATCAACGTGTCTAAGGAGTTTGATGGCAAAGCGGTTTTGAAGAACGTGAACGTGGAGATAAACGAAGGCGAGTCGTTGGGGTTGCTCGGCAGGAGCGGCGCGGGGAAGTCCGTTCTGCTTCACATGCTGCGCGGGACCGCG
>DATKXZ010000028.1:0-20186 GCA_035528755.1 Desulfobacteria bacterium
TTCAGTGCGTTCCGGATCTTCCGGTGGGGCGGGCAGCCGATCCTCATATTTCTGCAGTGCCGCCTGGGCAATTGTGTTGTTACCGAATATGCCCTCTTTTGGGCAACCGGCAGCGGTTGCAACGACTTCTTTCCGGCAGCATGGGCAGGTGTAATGTGCAATTTTATATTCGGTGACGATGACTGGCTGCGGCTCTGGAATCTCCTCTATTATCCTCGATTCCACTCTGAACGGGTCGCCAAGCTCAGTTCCACAATCGGGACAGCGCTCTGTCGTGACCTCCACGTGCTTATCTGGCTTTGCTGGAGGTCTCGTCACGCCCGTATGCCCTTTCTTCTGACCCGGCTGGCCTTTGACACCTTTCTTCTGACTCGTTTTGCGAGTGCCGCCACGTCTAAAAGAATTGTTGGGTGTTTTCGATTAATCAGAGTGCTAAGTGGTTCGCCAGAAGAGATTTGGGATACATGTGGAAATCAAGGTGGAATTGAAAAAGAAAAATTTTTCTCTTTCTTTGGGAATAGCGAGATGATATATGGATTCGAGGTTGGTTACATAGAGCGTTTCAACCCGCCAATTGACCCGTTTAAGACGAATTGCGATTTCAGGGCACCTCAAAGCTTTGCTTATATCTACGACATTAGTGAAATCGGCCTAAACGGAGGATCTTTACCTCTTCAGATTTCAGATTAGATAGGAATACTGAAAGGGCATAGCATACCTCTACACTTTGCTTTGAGCATCAAACACTTAAGGAATCCTTATCCCAAAACTCTATCTCACGGCACAAACTTCCAAATCGCCAGAACCCCCGCGAAAAGTGTTATAATGAGCATGATCCGTTTCAATTTCTTAGGATCGGTGAACCGCAAAACATACGTTCCTGCAACATACGAGCCAATGAGGAACGGAATTGAATAAACGAAGAGCGTTAACACATTCGCGGTCACATACCCCGAAATGGAAAACGAAGCCAGCGTAATGAAATCGATCACTATGAGATAGGTAATCAGAGTCCTTCGTATGGATGTAGCATTGTAACCCTGATTCACCAAACCCAGCACGATTTGCGGCCCGTTGATGCCCGTGAGAACGCCCAGCGCACCGCTCAGAAATCCAAGCGTCGTAAAAAACGGTTTCTCTCTTTTCGTTTTGAACGTGATATTCAGAAGAAAGAGAATGGAAAACGTTAACACGCTTACGCCGATGATCAACCCCACGAGCCTTTGCGATAACAACCCGAACAACAATATCCCCGCGATTATACCGGTAATACCACCGATAAAAATCGGCTTCACGTCAAAGTTCAATTTCTCTTTTACTATGAATATCACACCCATCGCGCTCTCCAGGAGAATGACAAAAACCACCACCTGCTTTGGCTCCAAAAAGAGCGCAAGTACGGGCGCTATGAGCATCGTGGAGCCGAAGCCGGTGACAACCCGTACGGTAAACCCTAAAAAGACGAGTGCTCCGATCAGGAGGTAAAACGGAATGTCCCACATTTCTGCTCGCTCTGCATTCGTTACTTTAGCAGTTCAGCTTGGAAGTTGCACGTTCATTTCAGCTCAGCAATGAGGGTTCAGGCGCTCAGCTCAACCCCGCAACTGCTTCATCTTCTGTATGCTCCGTTTGATGTAGTGCGATGCTCCCACTTCCCAGCGGTTCCATAACGCGCCGTCGATCACTCTGATGCCGTCGAGCGATATCTCACGCGCTTCTTCTATGGTATCACCAATGCCGACGGTGCAGACCGTTCGCGACCCGAGCGCATAGGTCTCACCATTCTCCCGTAACTCCATCGAGCCCGGATAGACCCGCAGCTTATCGCCGTAATTAGTCGCTAATGCGTGCACACCGCTCAAATCCACCTTCCGGGAGCCGCTATAAGCCTTACGGTAATCGCCATAGTCCATCGGCACGGCATACGTTACGACCGACGCTTTCGGCAAGCATTCGACCCGCGATAGTGTGCCTTCGATCATACGGAAGCAGACGTCCACGAAATCGCTCTTCAGCACGGGCATGATGTTCATTATCTCCGGGTCGCCCGGCCGACTATTGATCTCCAGGATCTTCGCACCCGCGCGCGTATGCATAAAGGCGACGTAAAACGGAATCCCCCTCAACCCGTCATTGGCACCACCACCGCTCAGTTCGTCAAAGAGCTGCTGAACCAACTTCTCCTCAGCTTCGCGATCCTGCCGGGTAACAAACGGTAACCAATCTTCTTTATCCTTATAAGAGCCCATGCCGCCGGTGTTAGGCCCGAGATCCGCATCAAACGCTCGTTTGTAATCCCTCGTGTCCGGCAGAGCTGCTATTCGTTTACCGTCGCAGAACACCTGGAAACTCGACTCTTCGCCCTCTACTTTTTCCTCCACGAGCACGTCACTGCCACTATCGAAGATCGACCAGAAATGGTCGAAGAGCTGATCTCTGCTGTTGAAATGATCGCCCCAAACACCGACGCCCTTGCCTGCGGTCGGCCTGTCCGGCTTGACCGCAACTTCGTTCCCTATCTCGTCCAGAAAGCGCCATACCGCAGCCTTTACTTCGCTTATGTCTTTGTAATCGGTGCAATGGAATACCTTGAAGCGCGGATTCGCCTCCGGACAGCAGTTATCAATCAGATACCGCTGCGCGACTTTGCTCTCCTCGATCGCGTACTGCTTCGTGGGACAGATCAGTGGCACGCCGGTCTTTCGCTCCACGAGGTCTCGCACACCCGCGATTATCGGCTTCTCGGGACCGCAAATGCCGAAATCGATCGCAGCCTTGTTTGCCTCCACGAAGTCGCAGATCTTTTCCACATTCAGGTCCGGAATGACCACGTGCTTCTCCGCATGCGCGACGTTAAACGGATTCCGCTGCTTGTCCGCGACGAATAACCGCACGTCGTATTCTTCGCTTCGACACAACGCATCGACCATCGCAGCCGCTCGCGACCCGTACGAAATAACTAAAATCCCTACTCTCTCGCCTTCGCCACTCATGGTTTATTTATATGTGGCAAGCGTCAAAGAATAAGTAACTGAAACGCTCTGATAGAAAGAGTGAAATAAAGAGGATATTAAAATGAGTGGACGTGCGGAAATACCACCTCAAGTGCAAAACCTGTTTGCGCAGCTCCAGCAGCTAAAAGCTCAGATGGAGGCGCTGGGGCGGCAGAAGATGCAGGTAGAAGCCATGCTACGAGATGCTGAAAATGCACTGGAGGAATTGGAAAAAGTTGATGACGATGCGCTGGTTTACAAGAATGTTGGCGACTTGATGATAAAAGCAGGCAAGGGCGAGGTAAAGGAGGAGATGGCAGAGAAGAAGGAGACCTTCGGCCTGAGACAGAAGACCCTGGAACGCCAGGAGGAGCGAGGCCAGAAGCGATACCAGCAGTTACAGCAGCAGTTGCAAGAGGCTTTAGGCGGCGTTACGCAGCAGCCGACAAGCTCGGCATAATCCGGTCACCAAAGAAAAGAGGCTTAAATTTTCCCTCTCTCACTTCAGTTCCATTTGTGGTATGGAGCTCGTGCATGCATATACCTTTAAAGCAAAAGAGGTAGTTTAAAGATGGATATCCCACTTAAAAGAATCCGAGAGGATGTATGGGAAGTCCCGCAGACATTTCGAGATTATATGCGGGCGCCAGCGCGGATATACGCTGCAGAAGCGCTGTTAGAGAAGATGCGCCGTGACCTCACGCTACAGCAGACGATCACGGTTGCTTCGTTGCCTGGCATACAGAAATACTCGCTGGTCATGCCTGACGGCCACCAGGGCTACGGCTTTCCAATCGGCGGCGTAGCGGCTACCGACTTCGAAGAAGGCGTTGTCTCGCCTGGAGGTGTTGGCTACGACATCAACTGCGGTGTGCGACTCATTCGAACGAATCTGCGCGAGGCGGATGTCAGACCCCATCTGGCTGAGATAGTGGACGGGCTGTTTGAGTATATCCCTTCAGGATTGGGACTGTCCGGAAAGGTGCGGTTGTCATCTAGCCAGTTAGATGGTGTGCTTCGTGGCGGTTCGGAGTGGTGCATTGAGAACGGCTATGGCTGGGAGGAAGATGCAGAGCGAACAGAGGAAGGCGGACGATTAAAAGCAGCCAACCCCGATAAGATCGATGAGAAATCGAAGCAGCGAGGGGCGCCACAGCTTGGCACACTCGGTTCGGGGAATCATTTCCTGGAAGTGCAGGTCGTGGACGAGATCTTTGACGAACGGCTCGCAAAGTCGTTCGGGATCGAAGAGAAGGGGCAAGTAGCGGTTTTAGTGCATACCGGCGGTCGAGGCTTTTCGCACGGCGTGTGCACTTATTATCTGCGGAAATTCGAACGCGAGATGCGGAACGATCCCGTATTGGCACGGATACTCGATTTAGAGCGTGAATTGGCCTGTGCGTATTTAAAGAGCCGCACGGGCATGGATTATTTTGAATCGATGTGCGCTTGCGCGAACTACGCATTTGCAAATCGTCAGCTCGCAATGCACTGGGTACGAGAGGTGTTTGAAGACACGCTGGGCAGGAAAGCGGAGGAGATGGAGATGCGGATGGTCTACGATATCGCACACAACATCGCGAAAGAGGAGGAGCACGTGATCGAGGGCAAACGTAAGAAGTTATGTGTGCACCGCAAAGGCGCGACGAGAGCTTTCCCGGCCGGTGACGACCGATTACCGCCCATTTACCGCAGCGTTGGACAGCCCGTGCTGATTCCCGGCTCGATGGGCACCCGCAGCTTTTTGGCCGTGGGCACCGATACAGCCAAGGACGAAACGTTCGGGAGCTGCGCTCATGGTTCCGGCAGAGAGATGAGTAGGACCGCGGCAATGCGGCAATATCGTGGCAGCGAAGTGAAAGAGTCGTTAGCGAAGCAGAACATACTCGTGAAAGCGCGGGAACGGACCAAACGAGACGTGCGGAAGAAACGTGGCGTTCCGTTTGACAAGTACGGTGAGCTGGCAGAGGAAGTATCCGCAGCGTACAAAGACCCTGAGGTGGTCGTTCAGAGTTGCGAGGCGTCGGGAATAGCGAAGAAAGTGGCAGCGTTCAGAGCGATAGCAGTAATAAAAGGCTAATGCGCATAACAATAAGCGGTCTTCCGGGCAGTGGTACCACAACGGTCGCGAAATTAGTGGCAAAAGAGCTATCGATGAAGCTCATTTCCGCTGGCGAGATGTTCCGCGCAATTGCGAAAGAAAAGAGCTTGCCATTAGGGCAGTTCAATGAATTGGCGGAGAATAACGACGATTACGATCGGTGGATCGATGAGACGCAGGGCGCAGAGGCGTTGAAGCGTGAGAATGTCATTGCCGAAGGCCGGCTGTCCGGGTTCTTCGTGCCGACCGCAGAATTGAAGATCTGGCTGAAGGCACCGCTGGAAATACGGGCAAAGCGCGTTGCAGGTCGCGAACGAATAGCGTACGACGAGGCCCTGACGGCAATGCAAGAGCGCGAGCAGTCGGAACATACGCGCTACGAGCAGTATTACGGGATAGATCTGGCCGATCTCTCCAGGTACGATCTGATAATCGATTCCTCTCGGTGGCGTGAGCACGATATCGTGAAGATAATTCTGGCGGCAAAAGCGGGTGTGCAGTGAGCTTATAGACCCAGGATGGCCTTCTGAGTCTCAGACCGTGAGCACGATCTTCAGGCTATCGAGATTTCGGTAATCTAAAAGCGGTTGAGAATGGCATGAATCAGTCTTTGAGCAGGGTGCTTTAAGGGTTGTGATGACGCTAACGATTGACGGGTGGAGGGATAATGAGGGGAATATCGAGCAGAAGGTAAGGACGGAGAGTTCAGAAAGGGATATAAATCAGGCATACATTTTTAAATTTTGAAAAATAAGTTTAATCTATCCACAGGTCTCTGCAGAAAATATAAATTTTATGGAGCAAACAAAAATGCCTACAAGAGGTATTAAAACAACAAAGCAAATTATCCAAAACCAACGGGGCGTGTTGCCAGAAAACATAGAGAAAGCATTAGGTTTCCCTTCAGGGGCCCAATATTTCACCTGTGCACTCCACGTAAATCCTTATAGTTATTTAAAGGCGAATAGGGGTCAGGATCATGGGCTTGATGAAGAAGAATATAACTCTCGTTTAATCAGAAAATGCGTAGAATTGGGTATAAGCATTATTGCGATTACAGACCATAACGATGTTAGCGGAATTAACGCTATTAGAAAAGAAGCTGAACCTCCGGGTATAACGGTCTTTCCCGGCTTTGAGGTTGCCTCCTCCGAAGGTGTGCACGTACTTTGTATCTTTGATCCTGATACAAAAACCAACGTATTAGAAAGGTATCTAGGCAATCTTGGGATTCATACCCCAAGCCCTTCAACAAAAAATTCATCTGAACGATTCTCAGAAATTTTGCGGAAAGTCCCTGAGGAATGGGACGGCATTTGTGTTGCAGGTCATATCACCAGTAATGGTGGTGGTCTCCTCCGGATGCTGAGAAGCGAGGCGAGGATTAACGCGTGGTGTGACCCTAATCTTTATGCTGTCCAGATTCCAGGTTCTATTAGTGATTTAGAATATGCAGATCAACAGATTGTCGTAAACAAGGATATAAATTATAAGAGACCCAGAAGAGTTGCTGTTGTCAATGCATTGGATATAGGAAGACCGGATGATTTAGATTCTGTTCAGACCACAACCCATATAAAAATGTCTCAGCCAAGTATTGAAGGACTGCGGCAGGCATTTCTGGATCCAGATTCGAGGATTCGCCTCATATCTGAAGAAGAACCTCCAGAACATACTGAGATGGTAGCATTGACATGGGAAGGAGGGTTTCTTGATGGTGCTGCGATTCATATAAACGGGAATTTAAATACACTGATTGGAGGTCGTGGAACTGGTAAGTCCACAATCATAGAGAGCCTTCGCTATGTTCTTGACCTTGAACCATTTGGTGAAGAGGCAAAAAAGGCTTCTTCTGGGATATTGAAACAGGTAATCCGAAGTGGTACGAAGATTTCTTTGCTTGTTCGTTCCCATCATCCTTCTCTTAAGGATTACCTCATCGAAAGAACCTACCCAAATCCACCAGTAATAAGGGATGCTGATGGAAACGTGCTCAGTCTCACTCCACAGGATATCTGCCGAAATGTAGAAATTTATGGTCAGCATGAAATCGGTGAGCTTACAAAATCACCTACTAAATTATCAAGATTATTAGACCGCTTTTTAGATGAAGACATCCATTTAGCCGAAAGAAAGAGTAAGACACATAAAGAATTGGCACTCAATAGAAGGAAATTGAATGATATTCAAAAGGAACTTAATGAAATTTCGGAATACCTTAGTCGTTTGCCCGCCCTTGAAGAGACTTTTAGACGATTTAAAGAGGCGGGATTGGAAGAGCGTTTAAAAAATCAGAATCTATTAGTTAAAGAAGAACAGGTTTTGAAAACTGCGAAGTCCCGTTTATCTCAAGTAAGAGATGGTCTTGAAAACATTCGCATGGTAGTGGAAGTTGATCGGGCATTCGTCTCCGAAGTATCCTTGAAAGATCTTCCGGCTAAAGAGATACTTCGTAGTATTGATTCCATTTTAGCATCGCTAGAAACCAATCTCAGAAAGATTTTTGAAGAATATGAGGGATACTTGAGGGCAGCAGAGACAGATATAGAGAAAGTTTCAGAGACGTGGGAACGACATCGTCAGAAGGTGCAAGACGAATACGAAAAATTATTACGTGAGCTTCAAAAAGAAGCTATTGATGGAGAAGAATTCATCAGGCTCAGCAGGCAGATTGAGGAATTGAAGCCATTAAAAGACCGTCAGGATAAATTAAACAAAGAAAAGGAAGCTCTTTCCGTGAGACGACGTAATCTACTAATAGATTGGGAGGACATAAAGGCAGCGGAATTCAGAGCTATTGAAAAAGCTGCTAAAAAAGTAAACAAAAAATTGGACAAACAGGTTAAAGTAAAAGTTTCTTTTTGTGGTGACCGGGAATCCCTCTTTGATATGCTACGTGAAAGGATAGGTGGACGCTTAAGTGAAGCAATCGCTACATTACGGGAAAGAGATGATTTTTCGCTACCAGAATTTGTAGCAATATGTAGAAAAGGAGCTACTGAATTACAAAACAAATTTAATATCACACCAGATCAAGCACGTAGGATTAGTGAAGCAGGAGAAGAAGTATTTATGGAACTTGAAGAACACGATTTACCTCATACCACTATCATGGAACTCAATATCGGTTCATTGGATAGAGAAGTCTGGAAAGATATGAAAGACTTGTCAACTGGACAAAAGGCGACGACAATCCTTTTACTCCTTTTGCTTGAATCCGATGCTCCGCTCATCATTGATCAACCAGAAGATGATCTCGATAACTTCTTTATTGCTGAAGGGATTGTCCCAAGGATGAGGGAAGAAAAGCGTAAACGACAATTCATTTTTTCTACTCACAATGCAAATATCCCTGTTCTTGGTGATGCAGAACTGATCATTGGTCTTAAGGCAGTTGGCGAGGCAGAAGAAGGGCATGGAGAAATCCCTGTGGAATGGATGGGCTCCATTGATGACGAAAATGTCCGATTGAATGCGGAAGAAATCTTGGAAGGAGGCAAAGAAGCTTTCGAAATTCGCAGGGCAAAATATGGATTTTGAAAATGGTGGGTGATAGCTATGAATAGAACGGAATTAATGGAAATTCTTCGAAACGGTGAAAGTTCGGGTGTCGAATTTAAGCGAGACGATGTGCATCCTCAAAGCGTGGCAAAGAAGATTGCGTCATTAGCGAATCTTGAAGGTGGTTACCTCCTCCTTGGTGTGGAAGATGACGGTACAGTCACAGGGCTTATACGTCCAGATATAGAAGAATGGGTAATGAATATCTGTTCTGATAATATTCACCCACCGATCATTCCTTATTTTGAGGTTGTTTTATGGGAAGATGATAAAAAGATTGGAGTGATAACAATTCCAGAAGATAGCCCTGATAAACCATACAAAGCGCGGCAAGGAAGTCGATGGGTTACATTCGTACGAATAGGGAGTACTACGCGGGAAGCAACCCGTGAACAAGAACAAAGACTCTATCAGGCTTCCGGCGTACTTCGGTACGATATTAAGCCTGTTTCAGGCTCTTCTTTAGAAGATTTAGACATTAATCGGCTTATAAATTATTTTAAGGATATACGCGGACAAGATTGTCCAGAACAACCAGAACAAGAAGAAACTGAACAACTAAAACAAGAAAAAATTGAACAATGGGAGACCTTGCTTATAAATACAGAGATTATGGTTGAATCTCGTAGTAAAGCAATTCCTACGGTAGGAGGAATACTACTTTTGGGGAGAAATCCTAATCGGTATCTTCCTCAGGCCGGTATTTCTGCAGTTGCTTACCCGGGTACGGAAAAGGATTACGAAGCAGTTGAGAGAGAGGTGATGCGGGGTCCGATAGTGGCCAGATTCTCAGGAACAGAGGATATAGTAGATACTGGCTTGGTGGAGCGAGCTATAGAATTTGTTCGTAGAAACACCGCTTCCATCGCATATCTGGCGGAAGGTAGACGCATTGATAAACCAGATTATCCCGAAGAAGTTATTAGAGAAACGATTGTCAATGCGATTGCCCATCGGGATTATACTATCAGTGGGGTTGATATCGAATTATCCATTTATAGTGATCGTCTGGAGGTGATCAGTCCGGGAAGACTTCCAAACACGGTAACGATAGAACGAATGAAGGCAGGGTACCGGGCAACGCGTAATGAGCTTATCAAGGAAGTGCTCAGAGATTATCATTATGTTGAAGCAACCGGTCTTGGAGTTCCAAGAAAGATTATCGCGGGTATGCTTAAACATAACGATACAGAACCTGATTTGATCGAAGATGAATATTCATTTACCGTACGTCTATGGAGAGAAAAATCTGAACAGAGATAATGCAAAAATCGAGATAAAACATACTGAAAAATACCATACCCCTTTATACCTCCCTTAGAATCTTTTTTCACGGAATTTTAACCTTGGGGATAACTCCCCTGTACCCTCGACTTCCCCGGCGGTAAGTATCGTAGCACTTTCTCGTACTGCGCTATCCGTTTCATCTCTTCCTTTCGTTCCTCTTTCGCAGCATCCACAAAGAATTGCACTATCTCTTTCGCCAGCTCGTTCTTTTCCAGGTCACCTTCAGGCGCGAGTTCGACGTACATCTCCATCTGTTGTTTCAGCGCGTCCGTCGAAGGGCAGGCGACCACCTTATCCTTTTTAATGCCGATACAGAGCGCCAACGGTGCTTTGAAATATTGCCGTTTGCCACGCACCATGAACGCGCCTTTCTTGATGTACTCGCCCGATGGCGGCGTCTTACTCACCTGCTCGCCGCTCACGCAATAGCATTCACCCTCGTAGAACCCGTACTTCCAGAGATTCGAGTACGAAGTGGCGAATTGCGCTATCTCCTTCAAACCAGCCTCTGAAACCTCCTTTCCTCCGGTCTTCGCAATCACCACGGGCGCGCCCTCGGCCTGCGTATGGCAAAACAGGTCGTTGGGATCCATATACTTCTTCACGAGCATCTCATTGGTCGTGGCGTCCTTACCACCGATAACGAGAAAGCCATCTGAGGTCTCGAACCATCTGAACTTCTCGTACCATTCCTCTTTTACGCGTATGACTTCTTCCTTCTTCTCCGGTAGGCGTTCTTCCGCTATCTCTACTTCCTTCGCCTTCTCCGCCGCTATACGCGCCTTCGTCTCCTCGATCGCACGCTCGACGCCTTCCCGTTTCTTCCTGAACGTTTTGGCCTTATCGTAATACGCGCTCGCGTTTTTTTGTAACGAAGCCGTGGTATCGAGTTCAAGCGAGAGAATCGTGTCAAGGAGCGTCACGGTTTCGACTTTGCGTTTCTTCGGCAGCTCCTGCAGCTTCGTTTCTAATTCGACATACCGCGTATAGATCAGCTCGCCCTTCTGTATGCATTCCGCCTCTTTCCGTTCGAATTTCTCGAGTGCCACGAGCTGCTCGTCCAATACGTGCTCGTGTTTACTGATACCTCGCTCGTGTTCCGTCTTCGCCTCCTCCTCTACCGCTTCTGCTATTTGCGAGGTGAAGAACTCGTCCGCAGCCTCGTTAAACGAATCGAACGGCACTTTATCCTTCGCCTCATACGCGTTCAGCTCAAACGGGAGCACATCCAGCTTCTCTTGTGCTTCCATTACGATATGCGGTTTCAATGCAGACGTATCTCCCGTGAGGATGGGCCTTAATAACGTTTGTAATGATTCATAAAGCGCTGTTAGTTCTGTCTCCGAGAGTTCATTTGCCTTCTTATTCTTGTCAATACCCGCTCGTTCGCACACGTCCTCCGCATATAACCCGCCTAAGCTCAACTCAGGCGCAAGAACCCGTACCACATCCTTATCCTGAGCAGCGGTTTTGCAAAGATTTTCTAATTCGAGCTCGCTCAGCGTCAACGTATTTGCTCGTGATGGCGGTCGCTCATATTTCTTCCGTACCTTTATCTCCCGCGTTGAGAAGCTCTTTCGTCTTAACGGCAACATTATATCGCCGTTCTCGTCAACGAGCACGAGATTCCCACGCGGCAGTAATTCCGCGATTAACCTGGTTTTTTTATCCCACCGCTCGATCGTTAACTCTACGATCCGATCAAAGTCGAGCTGCTGGATCTGTGCAATCCGGCCACCGCCGAGATGCTTTCTGATGTACATGGCGAAGTTCGAGGGCATTCGGGGCGATGATCGCTTATATTTGGTAAGATGTATCCGTTTTCCCGCTTCGATTATCAAATCGAGCGAGCCTTTATCTTTTTGATGCAGTTTCAGTCGTATCTCATCTCTACCTGGCTGATACGCTTTCACAAAGCGTGCGCCGACAAGCTCCTGAAGCTCGGTAACGATAGCTGCAACGTCCACACTGCTCATCGAGTCTTTCATGCCACTTTTAAGAGGCATTACTCGCAGAAAAAGGAAAACCGTTTTACGAGTGCTCGTAAAGCTCACTCATACCGCAGCGCTTCGATCGGCTTCAGTTTCGACGCCTTCCACGCGGGATACAGCCCGCTGATCACGCTCGTACCGATCCCGAACGCTATACCGAGGAAGAGATACACGAGGCTTGAAGGCGCAAAGAGATAGGATGCCTCTTTCAAAATCAAAACGTCCACGAGATACCCCACGCCGAAGCCTAAAAACGCGCCTATCACCCCGCCAATCGCGCCAAGGATCAGGGATTCAAAGAGAAACATTTGGACAATCCCCTTCTTTGATGTGCCGATCGCACGCATCACCCCGATCTCCTTCGTCCGCTCCACCGTTGACATCATCATTACGTTCAGAATGCTCACACCTGCAACGACAAGCGAGATCGAGCCGATCCCCAGCAAAAAGAGCGAAAGCGTGTTGAACAAATTTTGTATCCCTTCCACAATCATCTTCATCTCCATGACGACGACTACCTGCTCTTTCTTGTTCAATCGGTCTTCAATCGTCTCTCCTATCTTTTCTAGCTCGGTTACATCGTCTACCTTCACAATCACCAGGTTGTAGCCCGATGAATTGTATAACGAAGAAAAGAGCTTATCAGAGAGAATGACCGCGTTATCAGGATTGATATCGAACCCGATTCCTCGCTCCTTTAAGACTCCTACGATTCGTGGCTTCTGCGTTTTTATCGTCGCACGTTCTCCCACCCGCAGCTCGTAATCGTCCGCGATTCGTGAGCCGACCAAACAGTTTGACGAGCCATGTTTGAGAAACTGCCCCTCCTCTTTCTCGAGAAGATTTGGGATGTCCTCGCTCCGCATTCCATATATTGCCACAAGCGCGGTCTCTTCGTTAAAAATCACCTTATCCACACCCGATTGTACCGGGATCGAATTCGCTGCTATTTTCTCGATCTGCTCGAAATTATCCTCTGATATGGCCACGTCACCGTAGGGAAAGACAACGAGCTCGTTTCCTATCAGGTGTAACTGCTCTGACGCAGAGAGCCGAACGCTGTTGCCGAGAATGCCGAGCGCGGTTATTGCCAGCACACCGATGACGATACCGACGACCGCGAGTATGGATCTGAACTTATGTCGTGCGAGATTCCGTTTCGCGAACTCGAAAAAAATCATGCGAAACTCTCTATCCTCCCGTCCACCAGTCTGAACGTACGCTTCGTATATGACGCAACCAACGGATCGTGAGTCACCATGATTATCGTCGTTCCCCGTTCATTCGTCTCCTTCAGGAGCTCCATAATGTCCTTGCTCGTCTTCGAGTCCAAATTGCCAGTAGGCTCGTCAGCAAGGATTGTATCAGGATCGTTTGCCAGCGCACGCGCGACTGCAACGCGCTGCTGCTCGCCGCCCGAAAGTTCGGTTGGTTTATTCTCCCCCAACTCCTCGTTCAAGCCTACCGATCTCATGAGTTCCTTACTCCGCTCTTCATACTCGCTCAAGCCCTTTAGTCGCATTGGATACGCGATGTTCTCCAGCGCGGTTAAGGTCGGTATAAGGTTGAACTGCTGAAACACGAATCCGATTTTATCACGTCGTATCTTCGTCAATTCCTCGTCGTCCAGACCACTGACATTCTCGCCACCGATAGCTATCCGGCCGCTCGTCGGCGTGTCCAGACACCCAATGATGTTGAGCAACGTGGTCTTTCCCGAGCCCGATGGTCCCATGATAGAAACGAAGTCTCCGGCCGCTATTGTCGCGCTCACGTTGTCAAGCGCTTTGATGCTCCCGCGCGGAAGCTCATATACCTTCGTTACCTCTACGAGCTCCACGACGTTCATCGCTTCTTCCACGAGTATGCAATCACGCCAACAATGAGTATCGCAACCACAACGAGCACGGCAATCATCGAAACGGGCAGCTCACTCGAACTCGTCACCGGGCTGTGCTCTATCGCGATGTATTCGGTCATTGAGAAGAGATTGCCGTCCGCATCTTTGTATTCTATGAGCAGTGGCGCGGTCGTCACGTTTTCACCCACTTTCACATCGAGTTCAAAACTGCTGAAGTCGTCAGGGCTCAGCAAACCGACGAAATAGGCTTTATACGGATTCATTGCCTCGACGCCCTCTGCAGCGTCCACCTTCATAACGACGCTTCGTGCTTCTTCTAAGCCGGCATTGTTGATATCACCGGTGATTTTATACACGCCCATACCTGACGTGGACTCCACTTCAATTCCCGTAAGAATGAGTTCTGCGCTCTTTTTGCTTTCCGTCACACTCACCGGGATGTTTAAAACGGTAGAATGGAGATTATCACCATTTTTGAATTCTAACTTAAAATTGAGGATATGATCGCCAGTTGATTGTGGTGTGAAGTTGAATGAAGCGTCTTTTGAGTCATCTGCTGCGAGAGATCCTACGAAGACTTCGGATGGTATCACGTTTTCCTCAACCGTAGCGATTTTCACGCCAGTAACAGTGTTAGGCCTTGGATTCCCGACAACAAGCTCGATTTCGGCTCGTTCGTCTTTTAAAATCTCTTCAGGAATGTCCTTAACGCCAAGGGTCAAGGAAGTGCTGTCTACTTTCACGGGAATTTGATATCGTATCCGCTCGGCATTCTCCGCTTCCAGTGTTAGTTTGGGATAGAATATACCATCGGTGTAGCCTGCTTTTATGGTGAACGAGAGGTTTATGCTCTCTCCGGGTCCTAGCCTCCCGATGTTGACGTAAGGTTTGCTTAATACTTTGATCTCACTTTCAAGCAGGTTTGCTTCTTTTATCTTCACGCTGTTCAGGACTTCCATGTTCTTTATCGTCACGGTGATCGTCCCGATGTCATTCTGCATAAGCACGTCGGGACTTACGCGATAGCCGGTAATCATGATCGAGGACTTCTGCGCTTCTTCAACCTGCGCGCCGGCTAGTCCCACTATGAGCACGAGTAAAACAAATAGGGGGAGCAGTTTCATAACCCAAGTACTCCTAACTGCCATACTGAATACAGGATGTACAGTGCTACAGGTATAGCAACAGTAATCAAAGCATTCCGTGTTGAAAGATTCCGCGCGTGTTTCAGCCCGAATATCCAGATGTTCGCACTCCAGAGCATGAAAAGCATACCGATTACGGACGAAAGCCGGACCATTGGGTTTGTCGTTACCCACTGCGTGATCACTTCTGCCACCTCTGTTGGATCAGTAAGTAATGGAATCTGAGCCGTTGAGATGAAATTATACATGAGCACCGCACTGATTATTCCGCTCAGTATCATTGGTATATAGCCATAGCCGACGAATTCCAGCGTGCGCTTGAACGAGCCCTCGCCTTTGAATACGCTCGATATGCCGAAGAAGATGGCTGCAAAGATCACCCAGATGATCAAAGAGAAAACCAGCGCACCGATGAACGCACTTATGCCTCCAATTGTTGTGGCAAGACCGAGAGCTTCAGGCGGAAGCGTTTCACTCAGCATCTCAAGTGTTAGGCCAGTAATCAAATACGCCGCTATGCCACTGATCAGCCCACTTATCAGAACGATAAGCACTGGAATCTTCAAACTCTCCGTTTCTCTCATCCTTGCTTCAAAAAATCCGTTCGGATTTATCAATACTTCCAACATTTTCCCCCCTCCTTTTAGAAATCAGCGTTTTTAATATATCTTTCCTTCCTTCAACTGCCGTTTTACTTTCAGTCTATTTCCGTTAATCATCTCCTCCTCTTGGCGGTTCTAACTGCTTACTGAACTGCGAAAGTAAAGGAAGAAAGAGTTAGCACGAGTATTAAAACGGGCTGAAAACCCGCCAGAGAACATACAGTAAAACCAGAACCAGAATCAAAAATGCCAGTGAGATGATAAGATACGGCAATATTTTGATTATCAGCCATATGATGGCTAAAAAGATGAGGAAGCTAACCAATACGGCTACCAATGCCGGTATCCCGCTCAGAAACCAGAATTGCCGCATTCTTTCACCACCTGCACCATTTCTGCCGCGACTTTTAACAGTCGGAGCCACGTATTCGCCACCGCTCTCAGCCTCGTTGCGTCCTCGCCATGCATGGAGACGCGTAAGGTATTCCCGTTAAGCGCGAGGGCAACAAAGGAGCGTCTCGTATTCGTGCCGCTCTCTTGCTCCTCTTCTATTGACTCATAGATCGCTCTTACCGTTTCTTCATCAGCTTCAAACTCGAAATCCGCTTCGAACTTCATTTCAAACCAAGCCAAGCGTTAAGGATCTTCAAGCACCGAACTACAAACCCGCGCAACTCAAAAAAACTATATGGCCTTCAGTTTCTTCACCACGACGGTGGGACGCTCCTTCCTTAGCGCTCTATAGCCACAATACGGACATCTTACACCTTGGTATCCGTCTTCGTGTATATCTACAGGCCTTTTGCACCGCAAGCAATAATACCCCATACGCGCTTATTCACCTCCCGCACTTACTACACCTTCTGCTTCCGCCTTTTGCTCGCTTTCCAGGCTGATCTCAGCACCACGCTCCCCCAGCCGTTTAATGGTCCGCTGCGCGGTTATCCCCAGGGGTGTATGCGGAACGTAGGTCCCACCGGTGAACGTATAGCCGCATTTGGCACATTTCCATATACCCGTGCCAATTCGCTTCACTGACGGCCGCTCGCATCGTGGGCAGGTATGCACAGCTCGTGTCCGGTCTTCTATCGCTGTTATTGCTTTCCGTATCTTTCGCCCGTAGCGCGCGCCGAACCTGCCTGCGGATCTCGTCTTTTTGCCCTTCTTTCTCTTCTGCTTCCTTGCCATTTTTCGTTTCCACGAGAACCCTTATCTCTTTGAAAAAGAAAAGATTAGTGTAATATATAGTTTATCCCATCCATCCACCCAACCCACCCACCAACCATCCACTCCAGCCCACTCAGGCTGCGTGCGCTAGCTGAGGCAAGGAAATGAAACTCTCGGACTTGAACTTAGAAGGAGGAATGGCAGCTCTCATCGGCAATAGCGCGGTAAAAGAGTTGGAGTTGTATCCACCGCAGGAGGAGGCGATACGAGCCGGCCTGCTCGACACAACCAAGAATTTCGTTATCGCCACGCCAACGGCAAGCGGAAAGACGCTGTTAGCAGAGTTAGCGATGCTGCAATCGATCTTGAGAGATTCCGGGAGATGCCTGTACGTCGTGCCTCTAAACGCATTAGCATACGAGAAATATAAAAATTTCAAGGAGAAGTACGGCTCCGTTGCACGGGTAGGGATATCAACCGGCGATTATGAAAGCTCTTCGCGATACCTCGAGCGTTACGACATTATAATTCTCACGCTGGAGAAGCTGGATTCGCTCACGCGGGTAAAACCGGGCTGGTTACGAAGTATTTCCGTAGTGGTGGTGGACGAGGTGCACGTGGTCGGCGAGGAGAAACGAGGACCTCGGTTAGAAGGTGCAATGGCACGGTTCATGAGTTTCAATCCTTCTGCACGGTTTATCGCGTTATCTGCAACCATAGCGAACGTCGAGGAGTTTGGAAACTGGCTGCATGCACACATTATTAAATCAGAATGGCGACCGGTGCCTTTAAAGGAAGAGATCTTGCTGGCAAAGGACGATCGGGAGATACTGGAGCGTGTGCTCGCGGAGATAAAGCAGGGGTCGCAGGTGCTCGTGTTTGTGAATACGAAACGAGGTGCGGCATCCTTTGCGCGCAAGGTAGCAGCGCAGTTGAAACTGGCGAGTGCCGACTTGGATAAGCTCGCGGAGAAGGTGGATATCGGTGTGGACGACCTTGCGGAGATCGTGCGATGCGGCGTGGCGTACCACAACTCGTGGCTGCATCCGGAGCAGCGCAGAGCGATAGAAGACAGTTTCCGCAACCGGATATTGAAGGTCATCTGTTGCACACCCACATTGGCAATGGGCGTCTCGTTACCGGCAAAAACGGTGTTAATTAGGAATTATAAGTTCTTCTCGCTTGGCCGGGGGGTTGAGCCAATGCCGTTATTCTGGATAAAGCAGGTGTTTGGTCGCGCAGGCCGGCCAGAGCACGACGATTACGGCACGGGAATAATAGTAGCGCGAAACGAGGACGCGTTCGAGGAGATCCAGAGCGTTTATATGCAGGGCGACTTAGAACGGATCGAATCACGGTTCTCCGCGGAAACGATGACCGAGCAGATCCTTGCAACGATAGTCGCCGGTGCACAGCGAATAGAGCAGATCCTCGAGTTTCTTAACAGCACCTTTTATGCGTGCCAGAATAGCGGCGATGTGGCTTTTTTGGAACTGGAGCTGGAGGATATCCTGGAGGACCTGGAGAGAAAAGGCTTTATCGAGCTGGACGGCGAGGATACAATACGAGCTACGCCGTTCGGGACGCTTTCTTCACGGCTCTACCTGTCCACGAACTCGGCTCTGGAACTTAGGGACGGCATACGAGCTTTAAGCGAGATGGAACGAGACGGGCGAGTAACCGTATCGGATTTCGACCTTCTGCTGTTGTTATGTAAATGCGAGGAGATCGTTCCGGTGAATGTGAAGAATGCGTTCGAAATAGCAACGGTTCTGAGTAACAATATCGAGTGGGTTTACAGCGGTGCACATGCGCTGGGCAGCGCGATCGTCACACAAGCGTGGATAGATGAACTTACGTACTTCGAGATGAAGGATAAGTTTGGCACGTATCCCGGCGAGATACATAATAATATTTACAATCAGGGTTGGATGGCCTATGCCGGCTCGAGAATCGCGGAGTATCTTCAGGACGAGCATATGTACGCGCGACTGCGTGCGTTACACGATCGGATAAAGCACGGTGTGAGACCGGAATTGCTTAGCCTGATAACCATAAAGGGTGTTGGCCGGGTGATCGCACGCGGCTTGTACGCAGCTGGATTTAAGAACCCGCGAGCAGTGGACGAAGCCAATCTGGCACGGTTGGAAAAGGTTCCGGGCGTTGGCGCGAAACGAGCGGCGAAGATAAAGGAGGATGCGGTGCACCAAATCAAACTGTAAAAATACCGGGACCTAGAATATCCCTTTTATTCACCACTTTCCGCATACCGCTTGTCAGAGAACAATTGCAGATAACGTTTCGCAGCTACCCGCTGTTATATGGGGGCAGTCGCAATTATCCTCTTGCTTCATAATCTCTCTGCCTGCCCAATCTTTTCACGTTTTACCATGTTTTTTCAAATTCTTAGAATATTTACTAATTGCTTTCCAACGCACTTTTTCAATTGCGCTGGCCTTCATAGTCTGCCGGTCGGCTAAGTACGCAAACTCTTTTTTCAATTTTAAGAAGCTTGTTAAGCGTTCCGGATCAAGAGATCCTTCGTTTATAGCCTTTTGCACGGCACATCTCGGTTCGCTTTGATGACTGCAATCCCGAAAGCGGCACTTTGTAGCCAATTCTTCGATATCATCAAAGACCTGTTTCAGTCCTTCTTCATCGCCCCAGACCTGTAATTCCCGCATGCCGGGAGTATCAATCACCATCCCACCACCCGGGAGCAACATCAGTTCACGAAAAGTAGTAGTATGTCGACCACGGCTTCCCACTTCACGCACTTCGTTCACCTTGAGACGTTCGGTGCCGAGGAGTAAATTAATTATCGTAGATTTACCGACGCCCGACGACCCTAAAAAGGCGGCCGTCTTCCCTATTGGGATATAGTTATTCAGAATATCCAGGCCAACGTTCTGAGATGCACTTATAGTATGTACCTCAATCCCAGAAGCGATCGCTTCAACCTCATTTTTCCGGGCCTCAACCTCAGGACAGAGATCAGCCTTATTCAAAAGGATAACCGATACAGCCCCGCTTTCCCAAGCCAGGGATAAGTATCGTTCAATGCGCCTTATATTGAACTCCAAATCCAAACCGCAAACAATAAATACCAGGTCAATATTGGCTGCGATTACCTGTTCCTCGGTCATCTGGCCTGCGACTTTACGAAGGAAGGCGCTTTTGCTGGGGAGAAGTGCATGTATCGTTGCCTTTCCTTCATTGGGACGAGCTGATGCTGCAACCCAGTCACCCACAGTAGGAAATTTACCGTTACTACCGGCTGCAAAGCGAAACGTGCCCGATAGTTTGCATATAAAAGCTCCTTGCTCGCCACAGGCCATATAATAGACTTGTTGCTAATTAAAGGCAATCGTCACTAAGGGGCTTTTAAATAGGATATGCTCTGTGTTATCAGCTATGATAAGCGTTAACAGGGCTTTAAGGAGCGATAGGTTGATAAGAGCCACGACAGGGCTATCCG
>DATKXZ010000029.1:0-30022 GCA_035528755.1 Desulfobacteria bacterium
TTGAGTAGAGATGCGGCAGTTATCGGTAAGATCTTAGGATCGGTTACCAATTTGGTATCGAAGGTCAAGAACTTTTTAGGTTTCCATCCAATAGTTAACTTTAAGTGTCACTGCTGATAATGGATTGGTAGACGGCCTCAAGTGCCGTTATAAACGAAAATCGTATCGCCTGAGCTTGCATTGTCTATCGCCTGTTGAATTGTTGGGTAATCTGTGGGCACGTAGATTATATCTGAGGATGCAGAACCTGCAAACACTGATATGGATATTAATGCCATGAAGAGTATCTCCACAATCCAAATTTTCAGTTCGTTTTTCTTCATTTTTTATCTCCTCCCTTTTTATCCTCCCCCTTTTAACATTATTCCCATTTTATCGCGGGTATCCAGTTATAATGTTCCTTTCCGTCAGCATCCACGAATGAAGTGCAGTTTATCCATCCATTTGCGGTTAGTAGTGCATCCGTATGGTGAATTTGCGGATATGAACCTGTTATTATGGTGTAGTTGTATTCTTCATCGGCTTTTAGAGTGAACGGCTCATCGAATGAGATATTGTGCCAGTCCCCTACATAGCCGTTCCACGTTGCGGTTACATTCCATCCAGTGCTATTCCATATCCTTATTGATTCGGTGTGACCGCCAGTGCCTGCGCAGGGGTAGGTGTATAATTTGCTAACGGTGAGGTTACAGGAAGGAGTAATCGTGCCATTGTGTACCCCTGAGATGCTTGGATACGTGCCGGAGCCGGTGTCAAAGATTGTTTGTTCCATTGGAGGAAGCACACCGAGAATCGGATCCTCCACATAAAGCCTAACAATGATCGAGTTGTTCACCATATCGCGTGCGAATGCCGCCTCACCGGGCGGTTTTACGGTTGGAAGCGTCGTGACGTCATCGACCTCTGCTAAAAAACCGAAGCCCGCTTTGTAAACGCGGCATGTTTCCACATCGAGCACACCGACATCAATTGTTATATCGGTGTACGCGTCATCCGTTGGATTCGCTTGCGTGTCGTCGACGACGTTTACCGTAATAACGATTGCATCGCTCAAATCCGTGCCGGGTGGTAACTCGGGCTCTATCTCACTGGGATACGCCGGTTCAATATCAACCGATACACCGTTATCAGTGTGCGTGTACGGGAGAAGCAAGGGTCGTGAATCACCGCCATTCGCTATATCTCCAGAAGCGGTATAGGGAATCAACGTATCGCCCAGCCCGTCGTCATTCAAGTCCTCACCTGCGTAATCGTTCCAGTAATTCCCGCCCAAAACTGGGCCTCCTACCATATTTGTACCCGGAATCGCCGTGATGTTCCATATGTTGCTTCCATCGTCCTCTGCGTTATGCGTGTTATTGAAATAGTTATTGTAAATCACGTTGTTCGTGCAAGCCAGTCCGCTTGTGAGGCCGTAGTCGTTGGTGCTCAGTTTGTTGCGAGTAACCGTAAAGTTAACGGAATCGAAGAGGATGATGCCCGCGATGTTACTGCTGATGGTGTTGCCGGAGATGGTGCCATTACGGGCAGTGTCCATAAAGATACCGTGGTTGTTTCCAGTTATTCGATTGCCCGTAATGGTGTTATCGTTAGAATCGGAAAGTAAGATGCCGTCAGCGTTGTTGCGGAGGGTGTTGTGGGCAATCGTATTATTACTGGACGACCAGCCCATGATACCGCTGTAAAGGTTATCGCTGAGATTGTTGCCTGACACGATGATACAGTTGCTGGGATGAAAAGAGTATGTGGCGTCGATAAGAATGCCGTTGTCGTTGTTGATGATCGTATTGTCTGTAATAGTGGTGTTGTCGCTGTGATAGTTGAGATAAATGCCGTTGTCGTTGTCAGTTGCGGTGTTTGCTGAGATGGTGTTGGTGCGCGAATGATGTTCGATGCTAATGCCATTGTTACTGTTGCCACGGACCGTATTTCGTGCGACGGTATTGTTTGAAGATTCCTGAAGGAAAATGCCGTCATTGGTGTTATAACTGGCGTTGTTCTCTGAGACCGTGTTATTATTGCTGTGAAGTTTGAGGTACAGGCCGTAGCTATTGCTGCTGACATTGTTTCTTAGAATGGTGTTATAGCTCGAGGGGTAAATGAACACAAGTGGATCGAGGGTCTCCTCCAGGCCTTCGAGATAGATGCCGTATTTGTTACCACGCACGACGTTCCCCGCAACGACATTATTGTGCGACACGCCTATGCTGATGCCGGTGCCTGAAGTTAAATAGCGGTTATCGTTGGCGATGTTGTTTGTAATGGTGTTGTTGTTGGCGGACCAGAGCCGTATGCCCTCGTACTTGTTGGCGCTGGCATTGTTGTCTGAAATGGCGTTATGGGAGCCCCCGAGGAATATGCCGCCGTCGTTGCTGCTGGCGTTATTGCTGGTAATGGTGTTGTTGTTTCCTCAAACGGAGATGCCGTCGGTGTTAAAGCTAACATTATTTGCTGAGACGGTGTTATGACTGCTGGAGGAGTCTATGGAAATGCCCACGTGGTTGTCGCTGACACTATTGGTTGTGAGAGAATTGTTCTTGGAAGAACTGAGTTCAATGCCGTGGTAACCGTTGCTACTGACGTTGTTGCTTTGGATAGTGTTGTTATTACTGGAGTCCTCGAGTAAGATGCCCGTGTTATGATTATCGGTGACATTATTCGCGGTGAGCGTATTGTTCGTGGCGTACCAGAAATAAATACCACGGAAGTTGTCACCAACGGTATTGCCGGTAAGGGTATTGTTGCTGGAATGTGAGAGGGAGAAGCCGTCTCCGAGACTGACGCTGCCGCCGGTGCTGTCGCTCGCAGTGTTGTTTGTAATGATATTATTGTGGGAGTAATCGATGCGGATGGCTACGGTGTTATTGCTGGCACTGTTGCCGGTAAGGTTGTTTGAGTTGGAATACAGGAAGAAGATACCATGCCAGTTCCCCGTGGCTTTATTGGCAGTAATGGTGTTGTTATGAGCATGGGCGAGGTAGATGCCGCTCTGGTTGACGTTGCTACTGGCACTGTTGTCGGTGAGGTTATTGTTGTTGGAATGGTAGAGGCTGATGCCATGTGCGTCATTGTTGCTGACCGTGTTGTTGATCACGGTGTTATTGTTGCTCGAGTCGTAGAGGTAAAGGCCGTTGTTATCGTTAGCGCTGGCGTTGTTGCCCCGTAGTGTATTGTTGCTGGAGTTGTAGAGTTTGATGCCGTTGCCGGCGTTGTCGTTGGCGGTGTTGTTTATCAGACTATTGAAGCGTGAAGCTGCAGAGAGGAGGATTCCGTCGTTGTGGTTGCCGCTTGCATTGCAGTATTTGATGGTGTTGCCGTTCGAGATTGCTTTGATTCCTGCCTCTGGGTAATCGCCCGAGTTGGTTGCCGTGAACGCCTGTATGAAAATCCAATCGGCAGAGAGCGTAATCGCGCTTCCATTGCCGCCTGCATCCACCACCGGCAAACCCAGTTCGAGGTCCGCGCCCTGCAGGATAAGTCGCTTGGTCACATTCACGTTTTCGTAGTACGTACCGCTGTGCACGAAGACAATATCATCAGGCTCCGCGGCGTCCACGGCATCCTGAATCGATTCGCCAGGATAGACCTGATGCGAGTCCGCAGATACACTTAAAACACCATCGAACGCTCCCGTTGCGATCAGGAATACGAATAGGAAGACCCTTCCTAATTTTACCCTTCCGCTTTTCATGCCCTCTTGCACCTCGCGACCTTGAAGCAAAATTCCGATAGAAGAGTTAAATAGTGAGAGTACATAAAAATTTTTCGCTTTTACACTCTTGAAAATGCGTTTACGCGTATGGCACACCCTTTTTCACCCCTTGGATTTCACAAAAACGGTTACGAGGCACTTCTATCAAACTCTCATGCGTTTACCTTTCTAAGCACAACAGTCCTAATAGATACCAGAAAACTCTAGAAGCTCCATGCCCCAACAGGTAGAAATTTTATCACCCGTAGGAAGCCGGCAGGCACTCACCGCGGCAGTTGAAAACGGTGCCGATGCCGTCTATTTCGGCGTAGGTAAGTTCAATGCGAGACGCCGTGCTGAGAATCTCACGCGCGAAGAACTCAAAGCAGCAGTTGAATACGCGCACGACAACGGTGTGAAAGTCTACAACACCTTCAATATTTTGGTAAAGAATCACGAACTCCGTGCGTTCTTTGATGACATCTCAGACGCGTATTCCAAAGGTATAGACGGGATCATCATTCAGCACATCTCGTTTGCGCGTCTGCTTAAAGATACATTCCCTGATTTGAGGATACACATGTCAACGCAGGCTGCGATAACCAACTCTTATTATATTGATCTGCTTTGGGGCGCAGACAGGGTTACGCTTCCTCGTGAGTTCTCGCTTGCTGAGGTACGAGAGTTTATCGAAAAGACAGGATTAGAGACCGAAGTGTTTGTGCACGGTGCGCTCTGCTTCTGCTACAGCGGTCTGTGCCTCTTCTCCAGTTTCCTGGGTGGTCGCAGCGGCAATCGCGGCTTGTGCGCGCAGCCGTGCAGAAAGAGATACAACGGTACTTACCTGCTGAGTACGAAGGACTTATGCCTCGTCGACAGGATCCCCGAGATTATTGCGGCTGGCGTTGCCTCCTTCAAGATTGAAGGCCGGCTCAGAAGTCCACGATACACCGCGCTTGCCACGCGCGTCTACCGCCTTGCTGTTGATTCTTACTATGACGGTCGTTTTAGAGTCCCCGAACAGGAACTCAAGGACCTCGCACTCGAATTCAACCGCGAATTTACCGACGGCTACCTGTTTGGTGCTACTGACATCATCGCACCGGAGACGCCAAAGAACCGCGGCATCTTTCTCGGCATCATCGAAGAAGACACAACAATTACGCTGCATGAGCTCTTATCGGTCGGTGACGGGGTCGGCATCTGGACAAAAGCCGGAATTGACGGTGCCTTGATAAAACAGATAGAAAAAAACGGAACGTCCGTATCGGGAGCAGATGCCGGAGAGACGGTAAAACTGTTCATTCGTGTAGCAGCAGGAGATCGCATTTACAAAACGTCCTCTGAAACAAGACCGCAGTATGCACCACTAAAGTCAAAACCCAGGATAGCTACTCCGGCAAGAACAAAGCGAGAGGTAACAATTCCTGAATTCGATACTGTTGAATCTAGTGACATAGAGATTTTAGCAAAAGTGTATTCCAAAGAGGACGCACAAGGCGCGTTAAACGCCGGTGCAGCTACCGTTTTCTACTCGGTCTTCGCGCACGATTTCCCGGAAAGCGGTGCAGCACCATACATCCCACGAATCCTCAACGATTCCGACGCGGCGGACGCCATCAGGAAGGTAACTGAATGCAATTCTGAGGCTGTCCTTTTGGGAAACCTCGGGCTGATCTCTGAGCTGTCGAAACCAAAAACACGGACGATTTATCTTGACTATGCAGCAAACGTCTTCAACGACCTCGACAGGGCATTTCTCAAGAGCTATGGCGCGACCCCAATTGTATCACCAGAGCTTACCCTATCCGAGCTGTCGGCATTCAAGAACAAAGCGTTCGCCGTGCTCGTTCATGGCCGACCGGTTCTCATGACCACCTCATATCCGCTGAACGCAAGATCGCTGAAGGACGAAAAGGGCTTTGTCTTTCCCGTACGGCGGGAATTCAGGTACTCGCAGATTCTGAACAGCGTACCTATCGGGCTCTTCAACGACGTGCAAGAACTTCACAACAGTGGTGGTATTACAAAGTTCTTCTTCGACCTTACCGATGGCAACGCGGAGAGAATAATCGGTCTGTACACGGAGGACGTCCTCGCCGGTAACCCTGTCAAGAAATCACGACGGCGAAAGCACACGCGCGGCCATTTCAGTCGTGGTGTTGAATAATCCGTGTATCACTTGCTTTCTGTGTTTGCGTACCAAAGCACACGCTAACTCGGGGTGAAACAAACCAAAAAAGAAAAAAGAAAATGGGGTGGAGTGAGTATGGTATGTATGGTTCACTCCGCAGCCTATTTATTCTACTTTTACAGCCTCAGCCTCGCCTGCTTCCGGTACTGCTGCTACAGCTACAGCTACTTCTGCAGCAGGTTCTTCTGGCTCTTCTAACGCACCTATCTCCGCAGCACCAAGATCCACAAACTCCAGGGGTACTGCTCTCTGCAATAACGCTTCGATCTGCGAATATACCTGTCTGTCGCGGAAGTGCTTCATCGTCGCCGCTCCCGATGGGCAGACCGCGTTACAACCGCCGCAGCCCTTACACATCGCTTCGTTTACCGTCATTACCTGCATTACCTCGTCAAGTAGAAGTGCACCATACGGGCAGACCTCTGCACAAGTGCCGCAGCCGATGCAAACCTCCGCGTTTATCTGCGAGATTGCGGGCTCTATGTTTGCAATACCCTGGACCAAGTAAACAAGAGACCCGGCCGCTGCTGCTTTGCCCTGCGCTATACTATCCGGAATATCCTTGGGACTTGCTGCGCAGCCTGCAATTAAGATACCATCGGTTGCCGTATCCACAGGTCTCAGCTTGGGATGTGCCTCTAATAAGAATGTGTCTGGAGATTGGGAAAGTTTGAGCATGTTTACGATGTCCCACACACCCGCATTTGGTTGCATGCCAACACCGAGCACCACCATGTCTGCTTCGAGTTCATAAGGCTCACCAAGTAACGTGTCCTCGGCTCGTACCACTACCCGGTCACTGCCCGGTTTCTTGTAGATTTCAGCCGGAAGGCCTCTTCGATAGCTGACACCCTCCGCCTTGACATTCCCGTAAAACTCTTCATCGCCCTTGCCAAATGCCCGCACATCCTGGAAGCATACCGTTACCTTTGCGTCTGGTAGCTTCTCTTTCGCTATGTGCGCTTGTTTCGCTAGATACATACAGCAGACACGAGAGCAATATTCATGCCCCGTTTGCTTATTCCTCGACCCTACACAGGAAATGAAAACGATATCCTTGGGTTCTTCCCCGTTTAGTTCGATCTTGCCACCCGTCGGACCGCTCGCCGCTGACAGCCGCTCAAACTGTAACCCGGTAATAACGTTAGGATACACGCCGTACTTGTATTCCGGCGACGTGGTCGGATCAATGATATCATACCCGGTCGCCACGATAATTGTTCCGACGTCTAACTCTTCCTTCTCTTCCGTCATCCCGAAGTCAACGGCATTTGGCTCGCACGCAGCCATGCACGGTGTTTTTGCTTTCCCTGCCTTGACATCCTCGAGCGTTGCGTCACCACATTTACCCTCCTTAAACAGTAAGCAGTTCTCCGCGTCAACGGTATACATAGGAGGAACGGCATTCGGGAACGGTAAGTAGACGGCAGTTCGGGCACTCAGCCCTTCGTCAAACTCGCTGGGGACATCCTTCACCGGACATGCTACCTCACATGCGCCACAGCCGGTACATTTATCATTCACGTAGCGCGGCTTCCGCTTCACCGTTGCTTTGTAATTGCCCACGTAACCCTCGATGTTCTCCACCTCGGAATACGTCATCAGATCGATGTTCGGATGCGCTCCGATCTCTATCATTCGCGGCGTTAAAATGGATGACACTTTATCGAGCGAGGTATAAGTCCTATCGAACTGCGCTACATGCCCGCCAATAGAAGGGGTCTTTTCCACAAGATGCACCTTGTAGCCAGAATTTGCTATATCCAGTGCAGCATAGAGTCCGGCTACGCCACCGCCGATCACCATCGTCTCTGGGGCGACATCAACCTTCTTCTCCTCTAATAATTCTAACAATGAAGACCGAGCAACCGCACTTCTCAGCAGATCCTTCGCCTTCTGTGTCGCTGCTTTCTTGAAATCGCCGTGTGGCCAACTGCAATGCTCGCGGATATTCGCCATCTCGAAGAAGAACGGATTGAGCCCTTCGCTGGCACACGTGCCTCTGAACGTCGGCTCGTGCATCCTCGGCGAGCAAGCAGCTACGATCACTCGGTTAACTCTACCTGCTGCAAGGTCCGCTTTTATTAGATTTTGCCCGGGATCTGAACATGTAAATATATAGTGTTGTGCAAGAGCAACGTTTGGCAAGGTTGCGGCATACTTCACCAAATCCGGTACATCTATCACCATCTTGATGTTTATACCACAGTGGCACACGTAAACGCCAATCCTCGGGCTATCTTCTGGCGCGTCTTTGGCAATCCCTTCAACAGATCCCGTCATCGGGACTTTTGTGTAATCATATTCAAAATCTTCTTCTGCCATCTTTTTTCCCTCCTTAATTATGCCCCCATCTTATCCGCCATCTCGCTCAACGACTTATACCCCACGCACAGTTCCTCGTCCATCTCTGCTACAGGCGTTCTCAGTTTCACTTTTCCACCGGCTAACAGCGCAAGAGAAGCAGCCGCAGCAGCTTTGCCCTGCGCTACACTGTCCGGAATATCCCGGGGAGCTTGCACGCAGCCGGTAACGAAAACTCCAGGCACGTCGGTATCCACCGGCCGGAGCTTTAGATGCGCCTCTTTTGCGAAATGATCGACCGTTTCCTCGACACCGAGCATCTTTAATAGCTCGTCAGTGCCCGCACTTGGCTTCAAACCCACACCAAGCACAACAATGTCCGCTTCAATCTCATACGGCTCACCGAGCATCGTATCTTCCGCCCTTACAATGACCTTGTTGTCAGTGCCGGGTTTTTTGTATACCTCAGAAGCAAGACCTCGTCTGTAATTGACTCCTTCCTCTTTCACGCGGTCATAGAACTCCTCAAAGCCCTTACCAAATGCCCGTACATCCTGGTAGAGTACGGTGATCTTACAATTTGGAACCTTCTCACCGAGCAGGTGCGCGTGTTTCGCTATATACATACAGCAGACTCGGGAGCAGTATTCATACCCGGTTTGCTTGTTTCTCGAGCCCACACAGGATATGAAGACGGCATCATCCGGCTCCTTGTCCACGCCCTTTACTATTATCTTACCAAAGGTGGGGCCACTCGCATTCGAGTACCGTTCGAATTCTAATCCCGTAATGACATTGGGATACACCCCGTATTTGTACTCGGGCATCAATTCCGGCTCTATAATGTCATAACCGGTAGCGACGATAATTGTTCCCACATTATACTCTTCTATCTTCTCTTCCATATCAAAATCAATACAGTTTGGTAGACATGCCAGAACACACGGAGGAGCTTCATCTTTGGATACTTCTTCACCCCTCGCTCTCCTCTTTATTGCTTCCCTTGTAGATTCAATCGTTGCTTTCCCGCACTTGCCCTTCTTTACCATCTGACAACGCTCAGGATCAACGCAATAAACAGCCGGAATGGCTTGTGGGAACGGCCTATAGATCGAGCCCTTTTTCCCCAGATTCTCGTCAAATTCGTTCGGGAATTTGTATGCGAACCTGCACGATTGTTCGCATAAAGAACATCCAGTGCAAAGAGTTCCATATTCCCAATCCTTTTCATATACGTATCTTGGCTTTCTCTTTACCTTCACTTTGAAATTACCAACGGAGCCCTCCACACCTACTACCTCTGAATAACTCATCAGGTTTATGTTCGCATGCTTCGAAACATCAACCATTCGCGGCGTTAAGATACACGCCGAACAATCCAGAGTTGGGAACGTCTTATCAAGCTGTGCCATATGCCCGCCGATAGTAGCAGATCTTTCTACTACGTGCACCTTGAATCCGGCATCTGCAATATCCAACGCGGCGTACATCCCTGCTATTCCTCCGCCTATCACCAGTGCTTCCGGAATAATATCGACTTCCGTCTCTTCAACTTTCTCTAAACAAGAATTTTCAACTTTGCCCTTTATTGATTGCATCAAATTCCGCGTTTTTTCTTCTATATCGCTTTTCGGTTTCTCTTCCTCTACTTCTACCTCAGCTTCAGCTTCAGTTGCCATACCTTTTCCACCCCTACTCTTTCTTCGTTACGCTACATATAAATCTTTTGCTTTTTTTTCCGCGTCATGGTACTAACCTTCTCCGATCACGTGGGAAAAGCACTGCTTCTCGTACGTTATCCAGCTCTAACATGCTCATGAGCAGTCGTTCAACGCCGAGCCCCCAGCCCGCATGCGGCGGCATACCGTACCGGAACGCATTGAGATAAAACTCGAAACTATCCGGACTGAGACCTTTTGATTCGATGTTCTCCTTCAGCAGCTCGTACGAATGCACACGCTGCGAGCCCGAGGAGAGCTCTAACCGCGGATGCATCAGATCAAACGCGTCGCACGTATCCTTGCCCTCGATCGGTTGCGCGTAAAACGGCTTTATCGCACGCGGCCAATCGGTGATGAAATAAAGCTCGCCTATCGTTTTGCCCAGGATATGCTCCGCGGACGTGCTGAGGTCATCACCCCATTCGATCAGCTCACCAGCTTCTAAAAGTATGTCGATCGCTTCTTCATACCGTATGCGTTTAAAAGGAACTTTTGGCACTTTGAAATCCAACTCGAAGCTCTCCAAGCCAGGATATGCCGCGACCTGCGAGTGAACAGCGGCAATAAGCTCCTCTAAAAGCTTCATCACCGTTTCGTTCGATACAAAAGCGACTTCAACGTCCGCGGATGTCGCTTCGTTGAGGTGCTTTGTGGTGTCGTGCTCCTCGGCGCGGAATATCGGCGCTATCTCGAAGACCGCGTCGAGACCAGAAGCGATGAGCATCTGCTTGTACAGTTGTGGGCTCTGGTTCAAGAACGCTTCGCGTTCGAAGTAGGTAATCGGGAAGAGCGCGGTGCCTCCTTCCGTCGCGGAACTCACGATCTTCGGCGTGTTTATCTCGATAAAGCCCCGTTCGTCGAGGAAATCCCGGATCGTTTTGAGCATACGGCTGCGAATGATAAAGATATGCTTCGTCCGTTCGGTTCGCACGTCCATGAATCGCGCATCAAGTCGCGTATCCAGCTCGGCGCCCACTTTGCCCGTGGTGTCCAGCGGTAAAACTTGTGATGCGACACTGAGCACGTCCATTCGTTCGGGTATGAGCTCGTAGCCATTCGGCGCTTTTGGCTCGCCCTTTACTATCCCTTCGATCACGACGACGGATTCACGCGGGACTTTCTTCGCGCGTTCAAACAGCTCCTTATCCGCCGTGCGTTTGAGCAGTGTTACTTGCGCATAGCCTTCACGATCCCGCACGATAAGGAAGAACACCCCGCCGAGATCCCGCTTCTCGTGCACCCAGCCCGCGATACGCACGCGTTCGCCGTCATCGTTCGTAGTTATTTCGTTTGAGTATTTCCGGTTCTCGATAGGCAATTTCATAATCAGTACATTACCGGTGTTCTTAATATATTACCTGCTAATTTCTAACGCCACGGCTATTCGAACAGCAGCCGAGCGAGCATGCTGCTCTTCTTCTCGTCTCTTTCATCGGCATCCTCTGAATCATCTGCGACCCACTCGACCGTCTTTGATACCGCTGCTTTTCCTGCTGCTCCTCTCGTCTCCGCAGCTCTGCCGCCGTGCTCGCTCTTTCGAACACGGACATCGACCATAATGGGCATTTCTATGCTCGGACTCGAAAGTAAGGCAACACCCTGGGGTATTCGCTTGATCTCTTCTTCCATCTCGCTGCTCATGAACTCCAGACCTCTGCTCAACGCCTTGATATCGTTAGGATTCGTCACCTTCAGAATGATCTGCGTATTGCACTGCGAGATAACGTTCTTATCCACCCGCGCAGGTCGTTGCGAGATGACGAGCAGCCCCAGCCCGAACTTCCGGCCCTCCGACGCGATGGTTCTCAAAATATTTGAGCTGACCGCCTGCCCGAATCCCCGTTCCGGACAGAAATTGTGTGCCTCTTCGATAACGAGCACAAACGGCGGAATCTTGCCCATCTTCCTGCCTTCAAAAACCTCTTTGCAGAGCCGGTAAACGATTAACTGCTGTAATTTCGGCTCGGCACCTTTCATATCGATTATAGACGCCTTACCCTCTTTGACGAGCTCTTCTATTCGTGTCGGGCTGTCGGAGAGTATGCCGGTCTCTCGGATTCGTTCGAGGAAGTGGATGATCTTCCATCTGGTGGTGCTCTTGCTCGCGGCTACCTCCGTGATGATATCGTCGATTGTATAAAACTCCTTTCTCGCTTTGATTTCGTTTATACTCTGGTACAAAACGCCCAATTGCGCGTCCGACAGCGAGAAGAAATCGTATAATTCGTTTACGCTCAGATTGATCCCATCGATGCGGAATAGCTTGTCAGCAGCGGGATTGATAGAGACATTGGCCGGCGTGTAAACCTCAACTTGAGGGGCGTACCCTTTCGGAGCAATCCCGAATTTATCCATCTGCCGCTTCTCTTCTTCGCTTTGGTTCTCGTATTTCAGTGAGAGATACTCGCCGTGCGGGTCAACGATAAGCAACGGGACGTTCTTTTCGAGCAGCTCCTCGATGAGCACGCCCGCCGTGTACGACTTGCCACTCCCCGTCTTCGCCAGGATGCTGCAGTGCTTCTGGATAAGCTCGTCTTTCTTCAGATACACCGGAATGTTGCGACCGTCAAGCATACCCAAGTGGATGCCCTTGGCTTCGAGTCCCAGGGTGCCCATGACGAACCCCTGATCTGCTTTGAAGATCTTCGAATCGCGCGAGAGCGTGCTCTTCGGCTGCATTAAAAACCCGCGTTCGTCTTTATACCCGATGATCTCCACGGTTGCCGTCTTCTCCTCGATGTCAACCATAGATACGACTCGCCCGAGGATCCAGCCGTCTAATTCATTCCATACCTTTACGTACTCGTTCCTTCTTACGTCGCTGGAGACGGTAAAATCGAACTCGTGCAGTCCAACATCACCCGAAATCGTGCCTACTAACTTATACATCTTACACTCCTCGGATAACCGCTCCCCTCACCACGTACTTACCTACCTACCTACGTACGCGCGCGAAAGTATTTATCGGTAGCAGCTCATGCGTAACTCCAAATGAAGTTATAGCATATCCAATCAAATTGAATTATGTTATATTAATACCGCATTCACGATCCCCTCTTGACCCGGTCGGCTGGTAACGACCGCGTCGCCAAGTTCAGTCTCGATTACCGCGCCCTTTGTCGTGATGTTCCGGCGTGCGTAGAACGGATTTGCAGGATTATCCTTCACGGTGATTATTTTAACCGTTTTCGTGGTTCCGCTCTTCGGATTAGCGACATTTGCCAGTTCACATTTGAGCGCCCGCATTTTACTGCTGCCGCCGCGCGTTCTGATCTTTCGTATCCGTGTCTCGCCGATAGTCGTGTCTGCTGCGGGCCTACCCGCCTCGTGCTCCCGCTTCTTACGATTCCGGTGAAGCCTTCCTCCCGTGGACTTTCGTCTTGATTTACCTTGCCATCTCATTTTTTACGGACCCATAAACCCACATTTATCACACTTATATAAATTACTTTGCTTTCTGCACTTCGCGCATCTACCTATTTCGTTCTCTCCGCAGTTAGGGCACGGAAAGACGGTGAATCCCTTCTCCAGCAGTTTTACTCCGCAGGATGTGCAATACTCGGTCATAGCATGCTCCTCTTCTTTTTATTTCTATTTTTAATTTTGAGCTTTTATCTGTCTCTTCGCCGGTCGCCGTCACGCTCGTCATAGCCACCACGGTGGACGGCATACTATACTTACATCTTCCTCCATTAATAATAACATCCGCTTCTATTTCTACTTCTTCAACCCGGGTCAGCGGAGTTCTACCGGAGATGTTCGCGCTCGTTGCGGTTATCGGGCCCGTTTCTTGTATTATACGCAGTGCGATTTCGTTATCCGGGAATCGAACGCCAACGAGATCGGATCCCGCAGTTACGAGATCGGGCACGCACTCTCTTTTCCGTAACAATACCGTAACAGGCCCGGGCAGCAGCTCTTTTAAAATAGCCAACAGTTCGGCGTCCGCGTATGCAACGGTCTGTAGCATCTCGAAAGAGGATACGGCGAGTGAGAGCGGTTGTGACAATTCGCGACACTTTATCCCGTACACTTCCCGCACCGCATCTTCAGAGAACGCATCGGCACCCAAGCCGTACACCGTCTCCGTAGGATACACTACCGTGCCCCCGCGTTTTATTGTTGCGATTGCAACACGTATCTGGGCTTCTATTTCTGCTAACATGCTCTTTTCAGTTGAATTGCTAGTGCGGGATATGTGACAAAGAACGTATACATAGAGTGATTTGAAGGTTACTCAAACCACCCATCAGGACGCGTAAGAAACTCCAGCTTTTCGGGCTCTTGTAATAGGTCATACATTGCCGCGTCTTCTTTGCCCAGCTCTAAATCCTTTGGCCAGGTATCCTCAGGCTGTAAGAATCTAATATCCGGGGCCTCTTCATACTGGTCGTTCTTTATAAACTCGCCATATGTCAGTTCGAAATAAGCCGCTCCTTTTCGCTGCTTTATCGGCTCGTAGATCGATGAGAACGTTCGTGCAACCCAGTTAGCCATCTTTAACGTCGATTCGGACGGATTAATCGTAACGTGCCCATAATCAGGAGGAACGATAACCTTATCTCCTTTCTTCGCTTTCACCACTATTACGTCGGTTATCTTTTCAATATCGTGATCCTCTTCCCGCTTTTGCAGTAGATAATGCGCTTCGCCCTCTAATACTTCATACACCTCGGGGTAGGTTCGTTCTGAACCTTGGGGACAAGGATGATAATGCCCTGCGGTTTTAACAAATTCCACGCCGAGTTTATTCTGAGGAATGATCGTGATGTCGTATCTCAATCCTAATTCCGTTATCTTATTCGCGTCCGCTTCGTTCTTCGATACGTCTCTGAACATATAGTACAGTTCCATATCCATGCTCGCGTTCGCGAGAAAGCGCTGATTAAAAATAACCTCAGTCATCTCCTCCAACGTCCTAACCTCAGGGTAGAACGTTCTGTTTCCGAACTTCAGCTCATGCCACATTGCACTCATCTCATTAAACACTCTTATTAATAGCACGTTTACGATATTTAAATATGGATACTGCATCCACGACGGTAACCGTTGACTTCGGGAGATCGTCGAAGCAGTTTGAGGTCGTGCAACGTCCGATACCGCATATCGTCGTCGATTCAAATAAGGAGCTGCACGGCTGGTGGAACGGAATAGAACCGCAGGGAAACCGGGAATGCACCTCTGAGAAGCTTTTGATAAACCCGTATAACGGCTGCAGCCATAACTGCCTGTTTTGTTATTCACATGCATTAGGCGGCTACTTCAGGCTTTTTAGGGAGAAAGGAGTCGTTACCGTATTCAAGGATTTTAATACACAAATTGCGAAGCAACTAGACAAAATAGCTGTTGCAAGCTGCGGCTATCTCTCACCGGTTACCGACCCGTTCCAGCCGCTCAATGAGCACTATGGACTGAGCGAGAAGATCGTGAAGGTGTTTGTCGATCGCAATATCCCGGTGCAGTTCACCACGAAAGGGCGGATAAGCGAAACGGCGCTCAAACTGATCAAGAAACAGGAGCACTCGTATAGCGAGGTATCCATCCTGACGCCGGATGAAGCTAAACGACAGCAACTGATGGCTGTCGGTGCAACAACCGACGAACTGGTGCGAAACATAGAGCGGCTTGCGAACGCAGGCAAGTTCGCCGTGTGCCGGATTGATCCGATCATTCCCTTTGTTACGGATAACCATGAAGAACTGGAAGATTTAGTACAGAGAGTGGTGGATGCTGGTGCGGGGCATATCATAACGAGCTGTCTGGACATTCCACTGATGATGAAGAACGAACTGTACGAAGAACTGTCGAGAAGGTTCGGCGTCCCCAAAAAGCACTTTGCAGATTTGTATACAGAGACGATGAGCGGACGCCTCCATGCGGGCATAGCATACCGAAGAAAGCTGTTCAACACGATGCGAGCGATATGCGATCGAAATAAGGTGACGATGGGGCTCTGTATGGAGTTTGAGTCGCTGGGCGGGAAGAAGGTCAGAGGTTTAAACGCTGAATTTATGAGCTCGCATAATTGTGAAGGTATTGATGTGCCACTTTACGTAAGAGCGGGCGATGGCAAGCGGTTTGAGCCCGTTCAGGGTTGCAACGGGAATTGTTTGCGCTGTCATTTTTTGGATACCGAGCCGACATGTGGTATTCCAGAGTTAAAGCAGGCAGGCGCGTGGAAGTTGCGGGATTACCGACGGTGGAGCTTGCAGTTGAGAGAACGAAGCGCGAAACAGAGCACGTTTGAGGTATGAGTGCGATTCGGACACTAAGCTAAGCTAAGATAAGACGAGTAGCTTTTTCTTTGGTGTGCTTAATAAGAAAGAAGTAAAGTAAGTCATGAACACCGCGATTTATCTCATCAGAGCAGTGAGCCTCGTTACCGTGGGCGTGATCGTTGCGAACGTCGTACTGGAGAGCGATGCGATGCGTAAGTTATCGCCGCTTATACGACCGTTCTGTAGTGCTTCAAACCTGCCGCGTGAGGGAACCATCTCGCTTTTCGCCGCCTTTTTCAATCCCACAGCGGGTAAATCGACCCTGGCAGGGTTCTATCACGAGGGTAAAATAAACGATAAAGAAACGATCCTGACGCTCGTCATGAGCACATTTCCGACCGTCGTTGGCGAATCGCTGTTCAGAGTGCACGCGCCGATTGCGCTCGTGCTGTTAGGCCCCGTTATCGGTAGCATTTATATCGCGCTCACTCTGCTCTCCGCGTTTCTCCAGTCCTTCGGCGCGTTCGTCTATGCTAAATTGCGCTTCCCGCAGCCGGCGTGTGTTGACGAGGAGATCTATGCAGCTACAACGGAATCAACAAAGAATCAGAAACTGAAAACGGCACTGAAGAAATCGTTTGTTACGTTGAAAAAGGTAGTACCAATAATGGTGATTGCATTTTTAGTGGTCGATATTCTGTTTACGCTCGGTCTCATGGACACTATTAGTGTCATCTTTGATCCGATCCTGCGCGTATTGGATTTGCCAGGGGAAGTAATCACCGCACTCGTTGCGGATTTAGCGCATTTCTCCGCGGGTTACGCGATTGTCGCCGCACTGCTTGCGAAAGGGGTAATCACGGCGAAGCAAGCGATATTAACACTGCTCATTGGCAGCATGCTCATGATAACGCTGGTCTACCTGAAATACAGCCTTCCCATGTATATGTCGCTCTTCGGCAAGCTCGGGGCGAAGATCACCGCAATCATGTACCTGAACAGTATGGTTGCGAAGCTACTGATGATTCTGCTCGTTGTCGTAATAATGTAAAGATGGAAATCTAGCAATCTATCAACTAAAATTAAATTTATAGGTGAGAACTTTTTATATTATAAGATTATCAGGTTAAAGTGTTAAAACGCCGGACAAAAAATGAACACAGGTATGTCGATCTGGAACTTTTTAAAAATCAATCCGAAACTTTTTTATTTTTTATACCAGATGTTATAGCAGGGGCAGTTTAAAAATCATCATAATGGATAGGACCAAATGAATACCCATTTAAGCCCGGCACCTTATAGTTCTACAGATGAACCAGAAACAGTAGCCGTAGATATTTTTAAGACTTTGTTAGATCATGAAAAAGTAAAGGCTGATGTAAGAGAACGTGATAAATACCCGAATACAGATGGTTATGTAGAACTAGTTGATGAAAATCGAATACCTGTTGGCAAACTTGAAGTACAAATCAAAAAATTGCCAGATAAGTTTACAACAAATCCAAGAATACAATGCCCTGTCTCACTTATCTCGTATAGTGAGGCGGCTACGTGCAATCCTGTTTTGCTTATTGGAGTGGACACAGCTCAAAATAAAGCTTATTGGATACATATTGGGGATGATCTTATTAGTAGATTGAATAGGGATAATCAAAGAACGAAGGTTATCCCCTTTCCTGATGAAAATATTATTGACGGAGAGGATGTTGGTTATATATCAAAATGGAAAGATCTTGTGGTTAATTATAAAACGAAAATAAAAGAATATGATACCCTTAAAAGATCTTACATCACGTTGTCAAAAAATGCAAATCCTACTCTTAGCATCGCTAAGGCTGAATTCCAAAGCATTCATATATTTCTTGACACAATAAATAAATTTTTGGATGAAAAATTCTCGCTGGTTAAAAAGATATACTATCCGAACACATGGAAGATAGGCTTAGCATATTACGAATACCAAGACAATACATTTTCTTATACTCTTTATCCAATTTCACTCGAGAGTAACGAGGTTCAAATAAAAGAGGTTGATGAAGAACTACACAAACAACTAAAAAGAGAAGGTTTTGGGTTTACAGCACATTATGTGGAAAATCCAATTAAGTGCAGGCCAAAGGATTATGCAACTGAGATTATTGAATCAAAAACGATGGGAGTTTTGGAAAATAGATTATTAAACCATCAAGGAAATGAAGCTTTGGCCAGAGAATTTATCTTTGCATTTTTTGATAAATTTTATCAGCAGTTGGGACTAGATAAAAAGGACGTATATTCTCTTGAAGAGATCGAAAAATCATTTTTCCAATATCTACCAATGTGGATCGAAGAAGCTGTGAACTTTTTGGTGAAAGTTCATAGAAATGGTGTAAATAACGTCGTAGATTGTTTATATGGAAGACCTTATTTTGACCCTGATCTGTTGATTCGGCAAATTATGGCCGATGAAAGAAAGCAAATAGATCAATCGGTGAGAACAAAAATCAAACAGGGGTATGCTGTTCCAAATATCTCCCGCGGGAACGACAGATTACCACTCGAAATATTTACAGAATTTTTTAATTTTTTAAAATCAGAAGGTCTTAACGAAGTAAGCAGAGTATATTCACCAAAAGATTACTCTCGAAGCGGTGGTTGGGTTTGGGGTGTTTATTCACCAGAAGTCGCTGAGGATAATTTAAGAATTTTCTTCCGAAATTTACCGGATGCTTATGATTCTCTAGTATTTACTAACTTCCCGGAATTAAAACAAGAATTAGCACTATTCGGAAAAGCTTCGAGGATAATAGTTATATTTGAGGTCAAAAACACCTATACATCATATCAGGATTCACCAAAAATTGAGTTTTTCTATTTGAAGGGGAAAGATCAAGATGAAATCACAATTGAAATATACAATAAAAGCGAGGATAGTGATATACCAAGGATATCGCATGAAGATTTTGATAAAGAAGTGGAAATTGAAGGGAAAAAATACGAATTGATTTCAATTAGTAGAGGTATTTTGGACTTTATTTACGATGATTTGCCAATGTTTAACTTCGTTTATAAAACTTTAGAAGATAATTTTAAAAAATACTTTGCCAAACAAAAAAGAGGGTAATCTCTACCACACCCTCGCCGCCCGTTGCGCCAGCTCATTCGCATCTTTCGCCTCGCGCAGCATGCTCTCGTCCAGAAACAAATAGGCAGCTCGTTTGTTGTAGTACGGCGCGCCCTTTCTCGAAAACACCGTCAAAACCTTGCCGTCATGGCGTACTTCCACCCCCTCGCACTGCTCGTGACTTCGTATGACCGTCTTCACTCCGGCCATACGGAGAAACGCGTCCGTCGTATTCTTTCCAAAGAGCATCCCGACACCGCGTACCGACTCGAAACAGCCGTTACCCTCTATCGGGTCGTTCCACAGCAGCTCCTTTAACGTGCTCGTTCCTGGATGTGTCTCGCGTGCGTGCGCAATCTCATCGAGCGAGGTTATCCCGCAAGGCACGCCGCCGTGCATCATCATATACCGTCCCGTAACCAGTACAGCGTACGGTAAATACGACCACAGCTCTTTGAGGGCTCTATACAGCTCCTTACCCTGCTCACCAAAGCGTTTGACAAAGAACAAGGGCAGTTCATGGGGTCTGAACGTCATATCCGGCGGGCCTTCGTGGTTACCGCGTAGCAGTATCACTTGTTCGCCTTTGCCTGCTAACAGCTTCAACCTCAAAGCCACATGGTACATCGCAACGCTTTCATCGCCCCGATCGCCGTAATCGCCGAGGAAGACAATTCGATCAGCGTTTAAAACTTCCTGCTGCTTCAGTATATGCACCAAGCTGTCCAGATCGCCGTGGAGATCGCCCACAACCACCACGCTCTTCACCGTCCGGGGATCGATGCGCACCATGCCTCCCCCTTTGCGTGAACGCAACTCCTCGCGCAATCGCTCCTTCGCTTCCGTAATCAGTGCCGCAAACTCCTCCGCCGACGCCTTGCATGCCTGCTTTACCCATTCATCAACTTCTTCTGCCTTCATAGCCGTTACGTATACGCGGAACGTGGATTTTTCTGCCCCTAGCAATAAATAATATTCGCTTGAGTCGTAAAGGTGTTTGTGGTATGGTTATGCCCGAGTCCGCATCAAGACGAGAACCGAAAGCGCAGCTAAACGCGCAGTTACTCTTAGTCTCAACCCTCTTTCTCCTTTATAGCATCGTTATTGGCGCGGTCATTACGATCCATCCCCTGTATCTGGAGCTCTTTCTCGAAAAGCCGGAATGGGTTGGGCTCGTTGCTGCGCTCTCCTCGCTTGCCGGGATGCTCTTCAGCCTTCCCACCGGTGTGCTCGCTGACAAACTCGGCCGGAAACGCTTGTTAATTGCTTCGTTCTTGCTCCTCGCGGCCGTACTTATGGCGTTTTTCATCAATACAAGCCTGTACGCGTTGATCGGGCTGCAGCTAGCATTTGGTATGGCCATGGCGCCCGCATGGGTGATCAGCGAGGCGTTTATCAAGGATATCTCACCGACAGGCCGGCGAGGCGAGTTCAGGTCCTTCTTTGGCACCTTCGCCAATGCCGGTCTCTTTATAGGCCCCATAATCGGTGGGTTTTTAGCGGATCGATTCGCACTACGAACCCCGTATATCTTCTCCGCGCTGCTGCTCCTTGCGTCCTCAACACTGATCCTCAAATTAAGCGATAATACCGGTAATCGGCATGGAAACGCCACTAACAACGAAACGGGCAAGGACGAATTGTTAGCAGTACTCAAAGAGTTCCGGGCGCAGCGAGAGCTTATGGTTCTTGCGCTCTGCACCGTCGCTCTCTTCTTCTGGTATTCCGCTCGCTGGGTCTTCGGGCCGTTATTCCTCGAGCGGCTGGGCTACAGTCCCTTCATCATCGGGCTCTGGATCAGTGTTTCCGGCGCTCCGTACCTCTTTTTCCAAATACCGCTGGGTAAACTCGGCGATAAAATCGGGAAAACCAAGCTGATCTGTCTGGGGTTCGCAATTTCGTCGATATTCATTATACCCTTAGGATTCTTGCAGTCGCTTCCTAGCCTCTTAGTAACCATATTTGTCATCTCGATCGGCACGACCCTGGTCGAGCCGTTACTCGAAGCGCGCGTTACTGATCTCGTGCCGCGGGAACGCTATGGCGCTTACTCCGGCATCTTCGAACTTGCCAAGACCACAGGAGTCATGATCGGCCCGGTAAGTTCGTCACTCTTCGTTTTCCTCTTTGGCATCTCCTATTCCTTCATGCCCGCAGTTATCTTCTTCAGCCTGACCTTAGCTCTTTTCATGTACACGCGACAAACGTTTTGTAAACTATAACCATCCGTGCCCGGGAAACGCTTTAAGCCACGGAGGGGAGCACGATGCAACTCAGAATAGGGCTAACGGGAAAACCGAGGATCGGGAAGTCAACGATAATAAAAGAAGTAATCGGCCGATTGAAGGCCGAGGGCATAGTAGTAGGTGGCATGCTTACGGCCGACATGCACGACGGAGGGCGACGGGTCGGGTTCTCTATCGAGGATATACGCACGGGCGAGACGGGCATTCTGGCGCACGTGCAGCTCCACCGGCACGGCCCAACGGTGGGCAAATACACCGTTAATCTCACCGATTTGGATGCCATCGGTGCGCATTCGATAACCTCTGCGCTCGCACAGTCCGATTTGATTGTCATAGATGAAATCGGCCCGATGGAATTGAAGTCCACGCGCTTCCTCGACGCGGTAGAAAACGCACTGAGCAGTGATAAGCAGCTCATTGTTACCGTGCATCAACGCTCAGCGCACGAATTGGTACGGCGGATAAAGAGCGCGTTCGAGATACTGGAAGTTACCGAGGCGAACAGGGATGAACTAGCTACGGTTATAATGGATAGATGGACGAAGCACAATTAGAATCGGAAAAAATTTCAAATCACAAAGAAGCACAAAACTCCAAACAAGCCTTTCTTTGAAAAAGAAAGCTTTGCCAGCTATTATTTTTTCTTTTAGCACAGGTTTTCTTTTTTCTAAAAAAGAAAAAGTGTTGCTTAGCGTGAGTGCTTAAAAACCGGTATCGCTTCCCGTTTGTGCCGCGACGCGTCCATCATTCGCTTTACCCGTTCCACCAATTCGGGTTCGTAACCGCTCGTGCGCCCGTTTACATCGTCGCGTTCCAGCGCTCCGATGATCCTGTCCAAATCCGCATAGCTCACGCCGATTTCCGCTTCGTCTGTTTGGCCCGCCCAGAGACCTGCACTCGGCGCCTTATCGATTATTTCTTTGGGAATGCCAAGCGCCTCCGCTAATTCCCGCTCTTCCGTCTTCAGTATATCGCCGAGCGGCAGTATATCCGCAGCGCCATCGCCGTATTTGGTAAAATACCCGATAGAAAGCTCACTCTTGTTCCCCGTGCCGACGACCAGATAGTTGAGCTGATTCGCGAAGTAATAAAGGCAGATCATCCGGAGACGCGGTTTGAGGTTCGCGATTGCTATATTTAACTCGCTCTCGTGTGCTTCTTCGTCTAATAATAAATCCAATAAAACGGTGAAGATGGGCGAGAGATCAAACTCCTTCGTCTCTATGCCAAACCGAGCGGCAAACAGCTTCGCATGCGCTACGTCTTCGTTACGTGAAAAGCACGGCAGTATCAAGCCCAAGGTGGTATCGGGAAACGCTTGTTTACATAACACGGCAACGACGGACGAGTCCAGTCCGCCACTCAGCCCCAGGACCACGCCCCGAGCACCTGCCTCCTCCACGCGTTCTCGTATCCAGTCGCGTATACGCGATGCCAGGTCAGTTGGTTGCATACCCATTCTCGCACCCTGCCTATTGTCTACATTTATAGCGGGAAGTACATATAAGTTACCATAAAGAATTTTACGAAACGATGAGAGATAAGGGTTTCATTGCGATTATACCTGTTAAAGGCACGATTACCGCCGAGGGCTCGTATTTTGGAGTCATGGCCACATCGCAAGAGATAATCTGGGCTATCGAGGAGGCGGAGAAGAGGAAGAAGATAAAAGCGGTGATATTCGAGATCAATTCGCCGGGAGGGACGCCATTTGCCGCTAAGGAAGTAGCAACGCGTATAAAGGAGATGGAAAAGCCTACCGTAGCGTGGGTACGAGAATACGCGACCTCGGGCGCCTACTGGATTGCGAGTGCATGCGATGAAATTGTCGCCGATGAGTTGAGCACACTGGGCAGTATCGGCGTTTTGAGCATCAGACCCGATATCGGCGAGTTACTGAAGAAGTTTGGCATCGATGTGGAAACGCTCAAGACGGGCATTTATAAGGGGGTGGGGCTGCCGTACGAGAAGCCGACGGACGAGGAACGGGAGTTGCTCACGAAGGAGCTAGACGAGATCAAGGATACGTTCTTGACCGCTATCGCTGAGAACCGGAACCTGAACGACGAGACCGTAAAGGAGTTAGCCACCGCTAAGGTATATTTAGGACGAGAAGCACACGAAATGGGATTGGTAGACCATCTCGGGGGAAAGGATCTGGCTATCGCCCGGGCCAAGGAACGGAGCGGCATAAAACGTGAGAAGATACGGTATTATGAGGAGCGAAGGAGACGGGGATTTTTGCGACGGTTGATTGAAGAGCTGCTGTGGTGAAGCCTTGGATGGATGGAGTATTTGAACCCGGTGCTTATGCTTAATACGGCTCCCGATCGCCCCAGGACTCTTCGTCCTTACCGATTTGCGTCTTGTACGAATCAGAATCCTCGTGAATATGTTCCATATAGCGCTTTCGCCACGTTTCCGCCTCTTTCTCCTGCTCTTCTTTCGCTGCTCGTTCTGCCACGTAGCGCTTTTTCCATTCCTCTACATCGTTCAGCGCTTCGTTAGAAAATCTACTCTGGTTCGTTGCTTCCCATTGCGCCGTTTCGCAGTTATCGTTCACGGTCTTGAGCTCTTTCGATAACTGACGCACCTTGACGAGTGCAATCAGCAAGCAAAGGAAGAGACCGCCCGCTATGAGCCACGCAATCATGTGTTAGATAGACCCCCTGGCATGAAGAACGTTTACAACCATTGGTTTCACTCCGAGCAGACCGTGAATTGTATGCTTTATTAAAGTTCCCCTTCCTTTTAAAATTACATACCGCGCACAAACAGAAAGTACAGAACTGCGTTACGTAACTGAACCATCCCGCCTGAGACCGGTGAGTGAGCTATTATGAGTGAGAACGAAGCGAAGGAGAAGCCGACAAGAATCCCCTGGGATGACTACTGGATGAAGATAGTCAACGATGTCGCGACGCGTTCGACCTGTTTACGGAGACAAATCGGCGCGTTAGTGGTAAAGAACGATATAATCGTTTCAACCGGCTACAACGGCGCACCGCGAGGTTTCCCGCACTGTCTCGATGCTGGATGCCGGCGTGACAAACTGAATATCGCGTCAGGTGAGCGGCACGAAGAGTGCGTGGGCGTGCACGCGGAGCAGAATGCGCTCTTACAAGCTGGTCGGGACGCAGACGGTGCGACGCTCTACGTCAATGCATTCCCGTGCAAGATCTGCGCGAAGCTGATAATAAACGCAGGGATACAGCGCGTCGTGATCTCCGGTGAATACAGCGATACGGAAGGTCTGGACTATTTGAAGCAGGGTGGTATAACGCTTACCTTTATGCAACGCGACTAACAGGCGTATGAACAAATCGAGTAGACCCCAGTACACGCTGGATTACGAAACGTATACGGAGTTAGAGCGTGTAATAGAGGAGATGGACGATTCTGTCGACGCGGTTATCGTCGAAGGCGTTCGAGACAAAGCGGCGCTGGAAGAGCTGGGGATTACAAAGGAGATTGTCACGTGCTCTTCGCGGCCGGATACCGAGTTCGTTGATCATCTCAGCAGCAGGTACAAGCGCGTTACGATACTGACCGACTACGACCGCGCGGGAAAGAGCGTTAACAAGCGATTGATCGCACGGCTGGAACGCGCAGGAGTGAAGGTAGATAATCAGTATAGAGAGAGAATCGGCCGGATATTAGGGCTGCGCGGCATGAAGGATATCGAATCGGTGAATTCACTCAAGAAGCGGATTATTTGACGCTTAAGAGTTCCATCAAGCTCCTGAGCTCCCTTACGCTGAATTGGCCCGGTGCTACTGCTTCCTCACCTTCGATATACCCGTAGGTCAATACCGACCCGTACAGTGGCGCTACGACACGCAGATGCCTGCCCACAGGGCCCATACCGATCGTTGTGATGACCTTACCCGCTTGTGTAAGCGTATACGTAAGGTCGAGTAACAGCAGCGCATCACCGAATGTTTGGGGCGTCACCGCGATCTTCGCAATGCTCGCGCCCTCATTGTACATGCGTGTAACGATCTCATCGAGCTCCGAACGGGGTGGCATACCGTTGAAATCATGGAACGAGAAAATAACAGGAATGTGAAGACTATTCGCCTTCTCTACTACTATTTGTTTTCCTTCGGAGGGCGAAAGAAGCTCGATATCTACCGCGTCCACGTTAACGGTGTCGAGAATGTTGCTGAGCAGTGCAATCCGCTCCGATTCGGTGCCAATGAACGAGCCGCCTTCTTCCTTCCTTCTGTTCGTTAGTATTACCGGCACTTCGAGCTGCGACACGAATCCTTTGAGCTTCTCTATTTTGCGATCTTCCTCGTTTAAGAGGTCTATTCGTAATTCTATAGCATCCGCACCCTGTTCTTGCGCTCGTGTCGCGTCATGAACGGACAGCGCGCTCAGTACGCCGACGATAACCGGTGCGTTTCCCACTAAAGCTAACCTATCCATTTTTACTTACGGGTTGAAGAAGCTCTCTGGTGATTGCTTGTATTTATTATTACAAGATTAAGGGTCAAGCTTCTTAAGGATTTCGTGCCGTTTCTTACAACGAGACAACCCCACGCCTTCTCCGCTTTACTTACTTACTTACTTACGCTAAACGCTCGATAAACTCCTGCTCCAAAACGGGCGCAGGCACGATATCCTGGAACATAATGCACGATTCACGCAGAATCGCCAGAAATCGGTTTGCATCGGTTTGCGTTAAGCCGTAAAATTCTATGAGATCGCCAAACGGTGTCAATAAGATGCAACTGCCGGCACGGGTGACTTTACCCTTCGAAAATCTGTTTGCTGAGACATCGCTCAGGAACGTTTTGATCAATGCAGGCGCGTCGTCATCGGCTATGGTCCCCTTCATTGCGGCGCGGTTCACGTGTCGAAGGTACACGGCTTTGAACGTACCATAAAAATACCGTTCGATGTCGTCCAGAGCCTCTTCGAAGTCCGAGAACGAGGTGTTCTTACTCAGCGCGTTAAGGAACTCTTTTCCGGTGGTCAGCGCTTCACGAACCGCCTCATCTTCATCTTTCAGGAAAAGGGTAAGGATTGGTTTCAATCGCGCTCCGAATAGAAACTCGTCGCTACGCAGCATCGGGACGTCAGTCCGGTAGCGCACCCGGAATCGTACTATCAGCGCCGTTAGGTAAACACCCAGTGCTTTCGCATCGGTGTCTATCCGTTCCTGCCCGAACCAGGATACCGGTTCTTCTGTCATCACGTATAACAAAGGCGTGAAAGGATATTAGGTTTACGCGCCGCCGCCGTACCGTACCGCGCCGTACCTCAGCACGGGGATCACTCTTCGTAGACGAGGACAAGAAGGAGCTGACGCGGTGAATGCCGGGGTTTTGAAATCCAACACTGAGCACCATGGACGTAGCAAAACAGCTATCGGCTAGAAAATTGTTTATCGGTAAAGAGATAGTATAGCTTAGTAGGAGGTGATAGAAATGGTTCGAATTAGACCGTTTGAAGAGGGCGATACTGCCCGGCTGTTAGCGATCGAGAAGGTATGTCCGCACGGTAATGAGCAGTGTGCCGTGGGCGTGGACAAAAAATCGAGCATTACTGCACGCTATGCGCTGTATGATAACTGGAACGTCCTGGTAGCCGAAGAGGACGATGAGGACGAGGCGGGAGCTGGTGAAGTGGGAGGTTGGATCGGCTGGACGGCGAAGCAGTCACCCACGCAGCAAGAGCCGTATGTCTATCTCGCCGAGGTGATGGTGCATCCAGACTTCCGGCGCAAAGGAGTGGCTACCACCCTGGTGAACGAAGCGGAGCAGCACGCACAAGAAACCGGATCGAGTCACCTGTATTGCTACATCTACGGCCCAAACGATGCGTCGAAAGCGTTGTTCGAGAAGCTGGGCTATTCGAGCAAGCGAGCGCTCAAATCATGTGCCGTAACGGCCTATAAAAAAGCGGCGATCGCAGCAGAGGACTATACGATCGAACGCGTTACGATACGAGATATCCCTGCGGTGGTGCGTCTCATCAACGAGTATTATGCAGGGTATGCGCACTTCGCGCCCTACACGCCTGAAGGGTTTGCATCGTATCTGACCGGAATCCCGGGCTACGGCTTGGAGCAGTTCTGGGTAGCTCGCGAGAAAGAAGCGGAGGGTGGTAATGTCGTGGCCTGCGCGGGCTTATGGGATTGGTCAGTACTGGCAGAGCTGTGCTATACGAACGAGCCGCGTCTGTGGAAGGTGATGCGCGCACTATTAGGATTCTTGAGTCTCTTTGGTCAGATGCCGAGGATACCCGCCGAAGGCGAGTATTTCAGGGTCTATTTCATGACCGATTACGCATTCGAGCCCGACCATGCCGCAGCCATGTCCGCCCTTATTAACGCGCTCAATAACTTTGTGCTCGATGCCAACCGCGATTTCTTCGTCGCCAATCTGGATCCGGACGACCCGCTCGTTGACGTGCTCAAAAAGTTCAAACCGCAGATCGATACGTGGCAGATCTATGCCAAAGCACTCGGACCCGAAGGTGAATTAGAACTGCCAACGTTCAGTCCCTTCTACGTGGATATCCGGGATTGTATTCTCTGAGTTTTCTCCAAAAGGTAAGCCGGTGAACCTTCCCTTGTGTCGATGTGGATACGAAGGGATATGCGTGCGTGAACTGGATAACAATGCAGCGACCGGACTGTGCCGTCGAAGAAATTATCTTATACCTTTCGTTCCAATAGTACCGTATGGCCGATCAGATAGTGCTCGTACCCGCAATCGCGATTACCATCGTGGTCTTAGCTCTGGTCGTGGTCTTGATCTGGAGACGCACGGGCGGTACCAGAGGAGCGATCCCGAAGAAAAGCGCACCGTGGTTCCTTGCCGCGGGACTGATATATATGCTGATAGCGGTTGTCGTTACCGCGCTCGTCAGTGGTACCGAATCTGTATTGAACGACCTGATGAATATGGACCTGACGCTGTTCAACCTGGGAGTGCTCTTCTTCTTCATCGGGCTGATCGGTATACTCCTAGAGAAGCTCAGAACACGTGCTCAATAGGTGGCTCGGGTTGAGGTTAGGCCGGTGGGTGCAAGAGGGTATACGAGGGTTAAAAACTCATAAGCGGAAGTCTTATATATCCTCTCTGCCTTGAAATAAACATATACACAGATAGAAAAGTGGAACCTAATCAGAATCCTAAACCTGCACATTACACTTATGTGGGAGGTGAAAACAATGAAATGCGTGAATTGCGGAGGAAAGGCCGAAGAAGGGAAATTACTCTGCCCAAAATGTTTAGGGATTGAAAATTATACTCGATTTGTTTCATCCCATGTCTGTGGTTCTTTTATGCAAAAAGCCGGTGAAATGGACGGTGTCTGCCAAAATGCTATTGTTTGCGAACCCATGAAAAAGGCTCTTCAAGGGCAGCCTTTAATAGATCCACAGCTAGGACATGTTACTTGTCCTTACCCTGCAGTAAATATTTCCTATCTTCGTTACCAGAAATTTGATACAGAAACTCTCAGGATCAAATATAAGGAATATCTAGAATAAAAAAGAGGGATAAAAATGGCCACTGGAGAAATGACAAAAGATAAAATCACAGCTACACCTACAAAAAGGCTTTTTATAAATATATTGACGAAAGACATTTCGGTGAAAGATTGCATTTTAGATTTGATTGATAATTCTGTTGATTCATATATTTGGAATGAAATTCGTGGCTCAAGGGAAATTAGATTAAATATCTCTAAGAATCAGTTGGAAATTTTTGATACCTGTGGAGGTATCGATATTGATTTTCTTAAAAAAGACGTATTCAGATTTGGCGCGGACATAGAAAGAAACAAACCTACGTTGGGGATATACGGAATAGGCATGAAAAGGGCAATGTTAAAAATGGGAGAAACCATATTGATGGAGACGGATGATGGACAAAATTATTGTAAAATTAAATGGAACATTGATGAGTGGTTCAAAACTGAAGGATGGGACATACCATTTGAATATGGCGATTCACGATTAACCTCTGGTGAAAGAGGGTATACAAAAATTGTAGTAAATGATCTGTATGAAAGTGTTAAAAACAAATTTGATTTGGTCTCCTTCATTACGGAAATCAAAAAAGCCATTCATATAACATACACTCTTTTTATAGTAAAGGATAAGATTGATTTTTATGTAAATGATGGTGTCAAAATTGAACCATATTTAGTTCAAATCCGATCTGACGATCATCAATATGAACCGGCAATAGTTAAAGATTCGTTTAATGGTGTTGATTTTGAAATAATATGTTTCATTGACCCACATGAGAGGAGAACAACAAAGGAATTGGGAAAAAGAGGTTGGAATATCTTCTGTAACAAGCGTTTGATATTAGCTGAAGGTACTACCGAGACTACTGGTTGGTCTGGAGAAAAATCGGATTTGCCAAAATTCCACCCTATTTATAATAGACTTGTTGCTAATTAAAGGCAATCGTCACTAAGGGGCTTTTAAATAGGATATGCTCTGTGTTATCAGCTATGATAAGCGTTAACAGGGCTTTAAGGAGCGATAGGTTGATAAGAGCCACGACAGGGCTATCCG
>DATKXZ010000030.1:0-9639 GCA_035528755.1 Desulfobacteria bacterium
AATTGCAACTTCAAATTATCGATAGTGCAAAAAATACCCCATTTTCTGTCAAAGGGGAAAGATCGTATTTAGTTAACTGGAACCTCGTCTCCAATTCCTTATACCTTTTACGGATTGTTATGGGGGCTGTCCCTGCGACCTCGGGCAATTCTTTTTCCTCCACCGACTCCCCACTGCTAATCGTAGCAATGTATATTACAGCAGCGGCTGATCCCGTTGGTGACCATCCCCTGGCTGCTGCCGTTTCTTTACTCGCTTTTATTATTTTTATTGCCCTCTCCCTTATCGCATCATTCAATCTTAGCTCCGAACAGAAGCGAGGCATGTAGTGCGCGGGGTCAGCAGGTGCAAGCTTTATTTCCAAGTTCTTCAAGAGGGAAAAATTTTCTCTCCTTGTTTTCTTCAAAGGCATTTTTGATACGTTTGCAATCTCTTTCAAAGTTATACACATTATAATTGTGAATTGAAGAACACGATTGACAAGATAGATATTAGAGAATTTTGAAAAACCCCTCGGATGAGTATACAAATTTTTTATATGATTGTACATATAATCATATATCATGAAAACCTTAATGGACTTCGGCTTAAAAGAGGCGTACAAGCGAGTGGCAGAACGTGGAGATCGGCTGGCTGAGATTGAATCGCTGATGGATTGGGAAGCGTTTCGCCCGATTGTAGGTGATATGTACGATAAAAAGAGCGAACAAGGCGGTAGGCCAAATATTGATGAGGTGGTGATGATCAAGCTGCTCGTGCTCCAGCAGTGGTACGGGCTCTCCGATCCGGAACTCGAGCGGCAGGCTGCGGATCGGCTCTCGTTCATCAAGTTTCTCGGATTTCCAGCGGATATCCCCGATTTTACGACCGTCTGGAAATTCAGAGAGCGGTTGGCGAAGACCGGTAAAGACCAGGCAATATGGGCGGAACTCCAACGACAGCTTGATGCTCGGGGTCTGGGAGTGAAGCAAAGCAGGGCAGCAAATCCTATTTCGGCTACAAGCTTCACAGTAAGCTGGATACAGAGCACGGCCTCATTCGCGAGCTCGAAACGACCACCGCATCGGTTCACGACAGTCAGGTAGACCTCTCCAAAAAGGGCGAAGTCGTGTACCGAGATCGTGGTTATCCGGGCGCAGTAGCCAAGGGCTACTCGGCAACGATGAAACGAGGTGCTCGGGGTCATCCACTCGGGATCATGGATAAGTTGCGGAATCTGAGAATCAGCAAGAGGAGAGCGCCCGTTGAGCGGCACTATGCAGTAATTAAACGAGTATTCAACGCCGGGCACGTGCTGGTCACCACGATGCCGCGGGTGAACGTAAAGATGACCTTTACCGCTTTTGGCTTTAACCTCTACCAGCTATGCACGCTCAGAAAGCAAGGAGTGGTCTAGCCGAGCGTGAGCTATCGACAAAAAACGGAAAAAGGAGGGAATTTAGCCCATTAGACGGCAAAAAAGCCGAAATATACGTGCTAAAACTGAAAAAATGGTTTGAAGGTTACAAGGGGGAGTCATAAATAGAAGTAAATCGAAAATCTCCTTTATGTAAAACGAAAAAGTGCTATGACACAAAAGAGGGGCGAAAACCTGGATTATAAATTGGTAATCGCGCTTATCCTCGTAGCAGTAGCTATCATTTCTACTGTTTACTATACAGCGCATCGTGAAATCACCGATCCGCAGGTCTTAATAGCGAAAACGGTCGAGGCCTCAGAAGACATAACAACCTATCGGTTCGCCCTCTCCACCAACCTCTCGATGCCGGAAGGCGGTGTGGAGATGATGAGCAGCGCGGGATCTGTGGATTATCAAAATAAGAAGATACGGACAGCGGTGACGGCGATGAATCGCTCAATGGAGATGATCGTTATCGGTGATACGGCATACGTACGAGAATCGTACGGCTCGTGGCAGACGCAGAACGTAAGCGATTATTCCGGCTCTCTATGGGAAAGTGACCAGCTGGCGCAGCAACGCTCATTCTTGCAAAATGCCACGAACATCACGATGCAAAAGGAAGAGACGGGGTGGGTGTTGGATGTTATTCCGGATCGTAAGGAAGTGATCGAGCAGATGAAACGCGGCGGTATGGAAACGATCAAGGAGGACGAGCTGATCGATTTTACGATCTCCTATTGGATTGAGCGGGATACGTACTGTATAACGAAAATAGAGAACAGGATGGAGCTTGAGATGAATATCCAGGGGTTGGTGACGCCGATACAATTAAATAATTCCGTGTCGTTCTACGACTACAATACGGCAATGATAATAGAAGCGCCTGCACTATTTGATTTTTGATGTACAACTTCCATCTTACGTACTGTATACATTTGGGTAGACGTACAATGCCGCGAACCAGGACCCTAACGCTCGACCTGCACGTGCATACGAATTATTCGCATGATGGCCGTGCTTCCGTAGAAGAGATTATAGAAAGCGCGATCGTGAAGAAGCTCGATGGCATCGCGATCTGCGACCACAACACGATGGAAGGCTCGTACGCCGCCCAGAAATACGTAGCCGATAACGATGTGGATCTGATCATCATCCCGGGTATAGAGGTATCAACGTCGAAGGGTCATTTGCTTCTGCTCGGCATTAAAGATGAAAAAGGGATAAAAAAAGGCTTGCCAGCCGAGGAAACGATACGAAGAGCGCGGCAGCAAGAGAAGGACGAGAATGCTCCTGTTGTGATCATTGCACCACACCCGTTCCACCCTTTTCGCCACAGTAGTGGTAACTTCTGTACCCACACAGGAGTAGACGCGATCGAAGTCTTCAATTCCCGCTATTTCACGGGCATAGCGAATGAACTGGCAAGAAGAACCGCTGTTCGCAACAAGAGTACGACTGTTTCGGGAAGCGATGCGCATTCCGCGGACTGCGTTGGCCTTGCGACAGTCGGAGTGGAAGTTGACATTGACGCTAACGTGAACGCAGCGCAAAAACCAGCATACGAACCGATCTTGAGAGCGATAAAAGAAGGAAAGGTACAGATAAAAGACACGAAGCGAACGCCTTTTTGGCTCTATTTCTCGCAAATGTGCATGAAAAAACGCTAAAAAGCTGGTATGGGTTATTTGCGCAGCGATTGTACGCCTTTTCAACCAGTGATGCGCAGTTTTTTCAACTCCTCCGGCGTATTGATGTTGCGAAAGGTTGTTAACTCTGGGTTTATTTCCCGTATTTCGTTTATCGGAAGGAATTCTACGTTTTTGAGCTGCGATAACACGTTAAACAACTTCTTATCACCGTGTTCTATCGCATCCCGAACCGCCGCAAGCATTGCCTCTCTTTTATACACGGCGTGCAACGGCTCCACCATCCCGTTCTCCCATCGTGGCACCACGGCATCGTAGTCTCCGCGCTCCGCAACCGCGAAGAGGAATTCGACCACCTCTTTATTGACAAACGGCATGTCGCAGCCGACGATGAGCGAAAAGGAAGAAGAAGATCGTTCTAAACCGGATAGGATGCCTGCAAGCGGCCCAACGCCCTTCAAAGGGTCAAAAACCAGGGCGATTTTATCTGGTATCGTGGTGCTGATTCGCGCCCCCTGCTGCTCGTCTCGCGCCGCCACTATGATTTCGTCCGCCGCGCTCCAGAGGTTATCAATCGCACGCTGAATGAGCGGCTTGCCGTCCAACATGATAAAGCACTTATCGCGCGAGTGAAATCGTTGGCCCTTGCCACCTGCCAGGATGAGCACTGTCTTTTGCATTTTCACTACTAGTTTTGAAGCAAAGAAGCCTTATATTTAAATAGGAACGGAAAGTTAGATAATTATGGTTATGAATTTCCAGCACAAGTAAAAATAGAGAGGGGGAAAAAGGGGGAGGAGTATGGAAGCAAGAAATGTAATATTTTCGGTGGTGATGGTCTTCTCTACCTTCGTACTCACGTATCGGTTATGGAGCCGGTATCGTGACTCGGCGATTGCGCTTTCGGCGGTGATAATAGTCGGCATGTTAGCGCTCTTGTTCTTGAGCATCGATGAGCGATTACGGAAGATAGAGAAGGATATAAGCGATAAGGAGCGGTCTCTTCGGGTTAGTTTGCAATCCGTGGAAGAAGAGGTGAAGGAGAAAGTAGGTACGTCAACGAGGCGATTGGAGGAGATAAGAGAGGATATACTGAAAAGGGGGTATCGCTAGCTAGTTAGCTAGGAAGAGCAGCATTCTGCTAACCAAACACCACCGGATAGTACGTACGTACATCCAAATTAATTAGCGCCTCTTCTTACACGGAGGAGGGCTACGGGAACGAGGAAGCGATGTGGAAAGAGGTAATGGAGAAGTTCGAAGGCTCACCATCGCAAAAGAGGGTTATAGAACTCTTACTGGAACGTGGCTTTCAGGTGAGCCCGGACGGTAAGGTGGCTTCAGGCGGGATTGAGATACCGCATACGCATATCGCAAGCGAGATAGGCGTGGATCGCCGGGTCGTTGATCTGACCGTGAAGCGGATCTTAGAGGAGCCCGAGTTGAAGCGGATATTCGAGAATATGCGGTCGATTGCGTTTCTTGTTGAGGTCGCGCCACTGTTGGGACTCAGCGTGGTTATCATTCATCCTATGGATGCGCGGGCAACGGGTATACTTGGCGAGGTAGCCACGGTAATGGCGAGACGCGGCTTGAGCATACGACAGGCCGTGAGTGACGACCCGTATTTAGTGGACGACCCCAAGCTCACGATCATCACCGATAAGAGCATCCCGGGCGAGTTGATAGAAGAGATAGGGAGGCTGAAGAACGTAAAAGGCGTGCAGATCCATCCGCCGACGTGACGGAATGAATTTCAGAATTCTAACAATGAATGCGCTTATAGAAGCGGGACTAAGCACGATTTGAGACGCCCGCCTCTTCAAACGTCGCCATCTCGCTCAGTATTTTGCACGCGGCCTCTACAATGCTCATGCTTAATGCCGCGCCCGTACCTTCGCCGAGTCGCATATCAAGGTCGAGCAACGGCTTTAACCCGATGTGATCGAGAACCACCGGATGCCCCCGTTCTACCGACCGATGCGCGGCGATCATGTAATCCTTAACCGCAGGTGCCAGCTCGTACGCAACCAGCGCTGCGGCACTGGCCACGAACCCGTCGATAACGACCGGAATCCGATGCGCTGCCGCAGCCAGCACGACTCCGGCCATGCCCCCGAACTCAAAGCCACCAACCTTAGCGAGCACATCGATCGGGTCCTTGCCATCAGGCTGATTAACGCGTATCGCGCCTTCTATCGTTTTTATCTTCATTTCGAGTGTGGCATCGTCAATGCCCGCCCCCCGGCCTGTTACCGCACTTACCGGTGCTCCGGTTATGACCGCTGCGATCGCACTACTCGGCGTTGTGTTGCCGATACCCATATCACCAACGCAAACGATATCCGCGCCCTTCTCCGCCGCTTCGTGCTCGAAGACATCTATTCCCGCTTCGATGGCGCGCACCGCGTCGTCGTACGCCATCGCCGCGCCTTTTGTCATATCCGCAGTTCCGTACGCGATCTTCTTATCAATCAGTTGTTCGTGTTTTATATCCGCAGCAACGCCCATATCCACGACGACCACCCGTGCACCCACGTGTCGCGCCAGGACGTTTATCGCCGCACCACCGTTGATAAAATTATAAATCATCTGAGCAGTAATTTCCTTTGGATACGCGCTCACGCCCGCGTCCGTAACGCCGTGGTCGCCGGCCATCGTTATAATTACCTTGTCCTTCAGCTTCGGTGTGGAGTCGCCGGAGATTCCCGCGATTTTTATCGAGAGCTCTTCCAGCGTGCCCAGGCTGCCCGTGGGCTTCGTGAGTTTGTCCTGCCGCTCCCTGGCGGTTCTCATCGCGGTTTCGTCCAGTGGCTTGATGTTTTCCATAGTGGTGTTCATTCGCAGCATGATCGGCCTCTCCGGGTTCCATTCTTCTTAGTGCTCAGCGACATAAATAATCTGCTATTCCAGAGAAAGCGTTTAAGGATTGGCGTATCGGTTTCTTTTAGTTTTCTTCCAAATATTTCCAAAAAAAGAGCATAAAGGAGAACTTTTTATGAAGGAATAGCTTATCGAAGATACAAAGAAAAGACGAACTGAATATTCGTAATGGTTATCACCGTGTTGATGCTTGGAAGGGCAGGGATACATGAAAATCTCCGATACATCCCCTCGTAGGAGGCAATATTGCAGAGTTATGAGGTTTGTGATGCATAAAAGTGGTCAGGATGCTTTCATTGGACTCTGTATTGTTTGCCTTCTCCTAGTAGCGATTACAGCGGTTGCAAGTGCCACGACCGCAGAAGATGAACAATTGGCGGATATACAGAACGCAATAGAGGAAAAAGGCGCCCAGTGGACCGCAGGGAAGACGGCCGTTTCGGGACTTTCCGCAGAGGAAAAAGAGCTGCTCTTTGGGTTGGAGATTGATTCGCTACCAGCGGATATTCCAGTAATAAGCCCTCCCACGCGATTGATGGCAATCCCCTACGGGACCTTTGACTGGCGGAATAAAGACGGTCAAAACTGGATAACGTCTGTTAAAAATCAAGGTAGTTGTGGCAGTTGTTGGGCATTTGCTGCAGTGGGCGCTGTAGAAGCGGTAATCAACATCGAAAGAAATGATCCTGATATAGACATTGACCTCTCCGAGCAGCATCTTGTCTCTGATTGTTGCGCGTATTGTGGTGATTGTGGTGGTGGGTCTCCATGGTATGCTTTGTATTATATCAAAGATAACGGCGTGCCCGACGAAGCGTGTTTCTCCTATCAAGCTTCAAATAGTCCCTGTACGCCGTGTTCTGATTGGCAGGACAGAGCATGGGAAATTGGAAGTTACTATGGTATTGAACCCAACACGACGGATGCGTATAAATGGGGGCTTGGGACCTATGGACCGATGATCGTGGTATTGCGTGCAACCGACGACTTCCTCTACTATACTGGCGGCATCTATGAACCCGTACTGACAGAAGACTGGGGAGCTGTACCCAACCATGCTGTGGTGCTTGTTGGCTATAATGACACAGAGCAGTATTGGATAATCAAGAACAGTTGGGGTTTGTATTCCGGTTGGGGGGAAGAAGGGTATGTTAAGGTTGGTTATGGTGTCTTAGAGCAATATGATTACGCACTCGTGGTGGATAACACAGTAGGCCCGGCACCTTCAGCTCCTGTTGTCTCTTCTCCTACACACCCCAATGAGAGTGCGTGGTATTGTAGCGGAAATGTTACGTTTACCTGGACAACCCCTTCGGACCCTTCTGGAATTGCCTGTTATAGTTACACTTTAGACCAATCGCCCACGACAACTCCAGACGAAACGTGTGATACTACCGATAACTCCAAATCGTACGCAAGTTTATCAGACGGAACGAAGTACTTCCATGTTAGGGCGAAGGATAATGATAATAATTGGGGGTCAGCAGGTCATTACAGGGTGATGATCGAGAACTGTGATGACCTTGACGGATGGTACTGTAATGGAGATATAAAGGAACTCAGAGATTATTACTGCTCAGGTGGCAATTGCACTTTCAACGTTACCGAATCTGAGAACTGCAGTGCTTCTGATGACTGGGTCGATACGGGCAGCACGCGGTGGATGAACGATACGGAGAACGCGTGCGTGGAGAAGGAACAGCAGGAGCAGGCGTATCACGATTACTTCTGCGCTGCGGGTGGCAACTGCTCCTTTAACGTTTCGGACTCACGGTGGGTCGATACGGGCACGACACGGGACAAGCCTGATGGCTCGGACTGCGGTTGCACCGCGAATAATACCATGATGAAATGTTATAATGGTACCTGCTCTGACACGGGAATGTGCAATTCAACTATTTGTCAGGCAAACGCTGCTTGTGATGGTAAAGGGCCGGGAGGAGCATGTGGCGCTGGTTCAACGTGCAATTACAGCTGCGAATGCCAAGGAGGATCAGCAGCGATCTTTGACACTGGACAAAAGGTTACTCCCTACCCAAGCATTACGGGCACGCATACCGGAGTAATAAGGCCAAGTAAAACACTTGTTGTTTCAAAGCTCTATACCTATTCGTGTCCCGGAACCGGCGGACATACCGAATATGCACGAATATGGAACTCATCGTGGGAAGGAGCTGAAGCGCACTGGGAAGGCTATGTGGAGGATTGGCATAATATCTCTTTCAACAAAACCTTCACACTACTTGAAGGTGAAACCTACAATTACACCATCCGCACCGGCTCTTATCCACAAATGCACCTTACAAATGCGCTACAAACACCAAGCGGCTGGATCAACTGCACGGCGTTCATTGATGGCAATGGAAAAGCATACAATGACAGGATACCCGCGATAAGATTAGCTTAAAGGTTCTTCGTTCAAACTTTCTTCGAAAGAGAGGTTGGTGTAAAGCTTTTCTTATGAAGAAAGCGGTTGTTAGTAACTGATAGGGAAATGGAAATCGAGAGGACGAATGATTATATCGCCGTGCACGGCGATTTCAACGTGCTGAGTTCCGCCGTTTATAACGGGGGTTTCGTGAGGGCAAAAACGATCCTCAACGTAACCGTAAGCAAAGGCTTCTCCGGAAATGCGTTGGAGCTCTTCGATGCGCTCGCTCAGGAGAAAGGTTTAGAAAGAGGCGATATCGTTGGTTTGATGACTGCCGTCCCGATGGAAAACGCGCGGATCGTAGAAAACATGGAGGTAACTGCGATTATAACGGCGGGCATCGCAACACCGCCTTCGCAATCAAGCTCGACGGTGAATATAATCCTGTTGATACGAAGGAATTTGTCGCAATCGGCAATGGCGAATGTGATGATCGTGGCAACGGAAGCGAAAACGGCTGCGTTCTACGACCTCGACGTGCACGATGAAACCGGCGATCTGTTCACCGGTGACGCGACTGATTCCGTGGTGGTCGCGAGTTATGGATCTGAAGAAGGAACGGAAGAGCTCTTTGCAGGTAAAGCCACTGAATTGGGTGCAGAAATCTACGGAATCGTAAGAAAAGGCGTAAAAGACGCTCTTTACAATTATAATAGCTGGAGCATGGACAGGCCGATCCTCGAACGGTTGGAGGAGCGCGGAATTCATCTCGATGAGATGGTGGCAACGGCTTTGGAGCTTTACGTGCCGGTGGCAGGCGAGGACGAAGATAAGGAAGAGCTGAAGCCGAAAGTAGTAGCAATAATCAAAAGGGAATGCGCGGATGCGAATATAGCGTTACTGCTGGCCGCGGCGCTCCACGCGGAGGAGCAAGAGATACGAAAAGGACGAGCCGGCGACGCAGGGAGTGAAGACGCCGCCTGTATCGTTGCGGACGAGCTCATCGGGATCGACATTGCGGAATACATCGGCGGCAAGAAAGCGCTCTTCAATTTCGTCTATTACGATACGCGGAAACCCGGCATTTTGAAAGAGTTGGGCGTGTTTATGGACGATGCGATCGGCGGCCTTATTGCAGGGTGTATGACGAAGCTTTTAGGGTGAGGCACTGATAAAGAAACAGTAATGTTTATATTACTAGTGTCGCTACAATTTAATTCTTAGGCGTAATACTTGGACAACTTCTTATCAGCCTTATCCCTCGTAAACTTCCAGTTGATCCTCTTTTTCTGTTCGTTTCTTCTCTTTGTCCATGCAGCTACCTCCCTGGCCAGTGT
>DATKXZ010000031.1:0-10883 GCA_035528755.1 Desulfobacteria bacterium
TCGGAGACTGTTGAATGGATATTCGGTAACATAAAGCAGAACATGAAGTTTCGTGAATTTCTGACGCGAGGGCTCGAGAACGTAAGGACGGAGTACAATCTGGTATGCTCAGCCCATAATCTAAAGATAATCTGGGGTAAATTGAGTAGAGATGCGGCAGTTATCGGTAAGATCTTAGGATCGGTTACCAATTTGGCAGCGAAGGTCAAGAACTTTTTAGGTTTCCGTCCAATAGTTAACTTTAAGTGTCACTGTTGATAATGGATTGGTAGACGGCCTCCTTTTTCTAAAACTTTCTTATAGTGTTCGATAGCTTCCTCATAATCTTTACTTTCAAGATAAAAATTCCCGATGCTTATGTAGTAAGATGAAGGTTTTTCCAATCCATAAAATTCTCCTGTAACATCAATCTTGGCTTTAAGTAGTTCAATCTCATGCTTTAAAGCTTCTGGTATTTCCTCCCTAATTTTAACCTCTTTTATTACCCCTAAAGGGATGCCTAATTCCTCAAATCTTCGACTTATCGTTTTGATATCTTTTCTAAGTTCGTCAATAACGAAAGGAGGAACCTCTTCGGGGTTGGGGATGCCTAATTCAGTTCCTGCTTTTCTCTCTATTTCCGCCTCGATATTCCTTAGTTTCATTTTCAGTTCAGTCGATTTTTCAGTCCATTCCCTATACAGTCCGGAAACACCTAATGAAAGGGAATACCAACCAAGCAGGCCAATACACAAAGTGATGAGTGCTGCCAATTGTATGTAATATAGACTTACTGATCCCGCTATTATATTAACAATGAAAAGAATAATGCTTAATAGGACACCAATCAAAAAAAGAAGAGTGCTCGAATAAACAAGTTTGATTACCAATTTAAGTTTTCTTGGTCGTATATGCTCCGCATATTGTGTCATTAGGAACATAGAAATAATCCCACACATAAGTCCAACGATGCAAATGCCAATACTTAATATAAATGACGGAATTGCGAGATCAATTGGCATTAACATATTGTACCCCCCCTTAGCAAACAAATAAAAATTACAAGAAAAAAAGCTTCGAGAAATCCTAAACGATCAAGTAGCCCCATCTTACTAGATGTTTTACTATATCCTATATTCAACCCTTTTAAAATCAACTCATTTGCAAAAAAACAAATTGCACCAAAAACACCACCGATGAAAATGTAGAAAAATAGCATTAATTCCCACGGCAAATCAGGTCTGATTGGGATAATTAAAAAGCTAGCAGCTATTCCACTAGACAACTTTCCGAAGGGTAGAATCTCAGTTATTTGTTTGAGGATTTCAAGTGCTGGCAAATTTTCCACCTCGATATTCTACGTAGCAAACACATAATTCTCTCCCTTTATAAACTTTTCGTTTTATCGCTTTTTATCCACATCACCATAATTCATACTGACCATGGCCGAGCCCGCAGAAGGCAAACTACCCTTGGATGCCAAAGGTATACCTGAACAATGCTGAATTAGCCGATGCGGAGGTTTGTATTCACCTCAAAGGGTTTGCGAGGGCAACGGTGACGCACCTCGATATCGAGCACCCCTTGTTGAGCGGTTTGATCCCTCCTGAGGTAAGAACCTTTAGCTGGATTATCGGGATTGAAGGCGGGATACTGATTAGAACCGAACAGAACGACACGGTGAAAGTGGTTTGTCCCTTGCTTAATCAGGTACTACCTCAAGGAGAGAAGACGAAAACGTGCGTTGGTGGTAAACCCACCGGGCTGTTTATCGGCTTTCGGCGAAGAGAGCTGAGCAAGCTGAAAGAACTAGCAGCGCAGCTCCTTTTGGAGCCCACAACGTAGCTGGCTCGATCTGGTAGGGAGGAACAGAGTAGAAAAAATGGAACTGGGCTTTTCTAAGAAATAGTTCGTGTCGTACTTCTCTAAAACAGCCCGTAATGAAAGGATACTCAATCCAGTGCCTTTATCTTCGCAACGATCGCATCGCCGACCTCGCTCGTCTTCGAGCTGCCGCCGAGGTCGTAGGTGCGCACCTTGCCTTCTTTCAAAACCGATTCAATCGCTGCCATCACACGGTCTGAGGCAGGTTTCTCACCAATGTTCTCCAGCAGCAGCGCGCCGGACCAGATCGTTGCGATCGGGTTCGAGACGTTTTTACCCTTGTATTTCGGTGCGGAGCCGTGGATCGGCTCGAACATGGACACGCCCTCGGGATTGATGTTCCCGCCCGGTGCGAGGCCCAGACCGCCCTGAATCATCGCGCCAAGGTCCGTGATAATATCGCCAAACATGTTCGGCGTCACCACGACCTGATACCATTCGGGATTCTTCACGAACCACATGGTGATCGCATCGACGAAATTGAACTCGGTCTCCATCTCTGGATAGCCCTTCGCCACGTCGGTGAACACCTCGCGCCAGAACCCGTAGCAGTGCGTCAGGACGTTCGCCTTGTCCACGCTCGTCACCTTCGTCTTACCGTTCGCACGCGCGAGCTCAAAGGCATATCGCATCACACGCTCGCAACCCTCCTTCGTCACCACGCCTATCTGGTACGCGAGTTCGTCCGAATCGGTCTCGATGTCCAGATCGAACTTAACCTGATAAAGCGTTCGAACGATCTCCAATACGTCGTTCGTTTTGCCGCTGCCGCCGCTGCTGCTGCCTTTTGCACGGCCGCCAATGCCGATATAGAAATCCTCGGTGTTCTCACGCACCACGGTTATATCGATATCTGCGGGTCCTTTGCCCGCCAGCGGTGTGCGAACACCTTCCAGCAGCTTCACCGGCCTCAGATTGACATATTGATCGAAATAGAACCTGAGCGCGAGCAGTATCCCTTGCTCCAGGACGCCGGGTTCCAGGCGCGGATCGCCGATGCAGCCGAAGTAGATCGCTGCGTACCGCTCCAATTCCTTGAGGGTAGCTTCACTCAGCAACTCGCCGGTCTCTATGTAATGATCCGCACCGTGCGGATACTCCACCCAGTCGAGTTCAAAATTCTCGCGCTCGGAGACCGCATCGAGCACCTTCAGCCCTTCTTCTATTATCTCCGGCCCGATCCCGTCGCCACGCATAACCGCAATCTTATAATTTTTCATTTTTCGTCTACCTCTCTCAGTGCATAAACAAAGCGAAGAATGATGATTCCCCTATTACTTCAAACTCTCTACGGAGATAAAAATGTTTGATTCTTATTGGCAGAAGAGTAGCTGCTGTAATCCCCTCTCAGCTCAGTCCGCCAACTCGCGCAAAAATATCTTATACCGCCCTAATTTACCGATGTGTAAATCCTTCGCGGCTTCTCTAACCGCTTTGCTATCTATATCCATATAGGTTCGCTGTTCTCGCTTGCAATCCTCCTTAAATCTTCTAATAGTTTATCAATCCGCGGATTTATCTTCCTTTTTCTTCTGATCTCGAATTATGAGACAGCATCATAAATAAAAAAAGGAAAAGAGGGGGAACACTTAATTATTGTGTTTCATTTAGCCATACTCTGCCTCCTCAGTCGCTGATAACATCTCGCGCCTATTGGCCGCTTCACGAAAATTGCTCACGAGTTGTTGGTTTTGCCCTATCTTGTTTAGTTCGTTTTTGCCCATCTCTGTTTCTGCTCTCTCCGCAAGCGAGATTAAATACTCTAGGAATACTGTTCTGCCATATTTTGCTGGTCGCTCATCAGTTTTGTAAATGAAGCCTGCTTTCCAAAGTTTCCCCAGATGGTTATGCAAACTACCCGTGGATATCCCTGTTTCCCTTTTTAATTGATTAAATGTCTTCGGAAACTCTAGAGACTTAAGCATCTTTATTCGTCTCGGGTGTAGTATATCCACTATTTCTTTAAGAATGCTGCAAGCTTCCTCGATTTCGTTGTTGTTTCGCTTTGTGCCAAACTCTGTGCTGTTAACTGTTCTGCTCACTACTGCCATACCCAGTAGCATTGGTAAAACTATATCAAATTTTATGGGAGCATTAGCTACATAATCCATAGTGCAAGGTATGCACAGTGCTGTCACTGCTATCGACGCTGCTACTAAAATTGTTAGTTGCATATTCTTTTTTTTCATCTTTTTTCTTCATCACCTCCAATTTTCATTCGTTGTTTCACCTCAACTATAAGCACAGGATAAGAAGAGAGGGGGAAAAGTAAATTAATCCCCCCGGGACTCAATCCTTTTTAGAATATCCCTAGTTTTTTTAGCTACCTCTGGACAACGTTCTTTTATAGATTCTAGCAGTTCTTTTCCTGTTTTTTCCTTATTTCTTTTTTCAATCTCTTTTAATCGCCTTTCTGATTCTAACCTCACAAATCTGAGGTTATTTTCTCGGACCACCACTTGAATGTGTTCCATAAGCTCTATTTTAAGTGCCTCTGGCCCTTCTACCTCCTTTATGGCATCGCTCAGCTCCTGTATGTCCCCCCCCATCGATTTTCTTTCAGGATTTTCGCTTCTCAAATTTGAAGGGCCCTTTTCTCTGTAACTATTCAGCCATTCTCGCTCTTCACCATTCATTCTTCCCCCCCCCCTCTCTTTTCTTCCCATCGCTTTTGCCTCACCCCCTTTATCCCCCACTTATAGACGAGGTTAATACTATATTTTTCAGAAGCCTATATAAGGCTTTCGAAATTTTAAAATTTCTTATTTTCTATGATACCTTTTGTTAATATTTAAAAGGCAGAAATAAGCAAAATAAAACCAGGGATTACCACAATTATAAATTCGGTATTTTAATTTAAAATAAGAATAAGTTTAATCTACTGTGCCATCATGAAAGATGTTTCCTTTTGTCAAAAGCTAATGAATTCATAGTCTTATTCTCCTATCCCCCACAAAAATATCTTATATCGCCCTAATTTACCGCCGTAATTTCCCGCTGAGATCTTCACCAAGCCCTTAACCTCGCGCACGCTCTCGATCGCCGTTTTCATCGCTTCCTGTACCGATTCGAGTGAAAGACCATTGATAACGATTTCCGGGATGCACTGCACACCGTCGGGCACCTTCGAGCCCTTTATCTGTTGTGTAAGCGTCGGACAGTAGAAGTGGTTCGTCGTCGGCCCGATCTCGGGATAGTTCGTCTCAGGCTTCGAGCCGGCGGAGCAGATACCGAACGGCGTAACTGCACCTTCTACGTTCTCTATCGCGGCTATAGCCTTTTCTCCTGCTTCTAATGCCGTCTCCATGCTGTCGCAGAGGAACCATACGTTCCCGCCCATCACGCCCTTCTTGTAACCCAAAGAGCGCTCGATCACGAATTCACCCATCATAATCGGCACCACAACGACCTCACGGCCAAATCGTTGCTCAACGGTCTCGTAGCCGTCGCCGCAGTGCCCTACTCGCTCCATTGTCTCAAATTTCTCCTGTGACTCAAGCGCGTTGAAGACTGACGTCGTCGGCACGACCAAAATTCCCTGCCGTATCCGTTTCGACACCTCGTATTCCAGCTTCTGCGGCGCATCAGCACCGTAATTCACCCAGAGTTGGATCAAGGCTCCTTTCCGGCCGTCTGGTGTTTCAGCCTCCGGCAGCCACCGCTCGATCCCGCCTTCTGACTCGCCAAAGACCGTGCAGGGCAACGCCGTGGCATTATACGCCGCTTGCTTCAACCTCCGCTCGTCACGCGCGGTAACGCAGACTCGTGCAACCAACCCATCAAACGCCTCACAATACGTGTCTTCTATCTCCATTACCTTAATCCTTACATTTCCTACACGTTTATATACCGATTAACGACCGGCAGCGTATTTACTACCCGCAACTCCTTAAAGAGGAAATCGAGTTTCGCCTCGACTTCCGCAGCAATCGCGTCCCGTATTTCCGGTTCGAGTTTCATAATATCATTTTTAAAGGGGCCCAAAGCTTTTTTGCGCGTCTTATAAATAAACTGCTCCTCCGTCTGCCCTTCGTGCCATTCATCCCGATAGTTCTCTTTGAGCCACGCATACATCTTCTCTTTTAACTCCTCCGGGAAATGCGTGCTTTCGTAAACCATATTCTGGAACTGCGTGGCCAAGTGCACCTCAGCCGTGTCGACTTCTGGGAATGTATGAAACGCATCCGCAGGTAACGTCGAAGCGCCGTGCTGCACCGCGCCCGCTAACGCGAATTTCTCACGTGCCAATCGCGAAAGCGTCTTTAGCGTCTCAAAGTCCAAGTTTACACTGGCAATGCGCCCGTCCGGTAAAACCACCCCGCCGTGGGACGTCCCGGTCTGCACACTTATCTTACTTATTCCTGTCAATGACGATCCTAATGCTTCCTGATAACCGTCCATAAACGCCTCCAATTCCTCGGGTGTCGAATTCTTCCGCCCGATCTCGCCTATCTCACCGCCAACAGACACTTCCACACCCTCCGGCTGGTTCGCACGAATAAACGTGGTCAGGTCAGCACAGACGGTATAGTTTAACTTCTGCTGCTCTTTCAGTCCCTCCTTGCTCAAGTCCACCAGGGTGGAGCTGTCAATATCGATATTATAAAATCCCGCTGCTAACGCCTCCCGGATGAGATCACGCACTTGTGCTAGCTCTTCCTGCGGATTCTGGCGATAGTTCTTCGCGTTCACCTGGAAATGATCCCCCTGAAGAAATACCGCGCCGTGCCATCCCTCTTTTAGCGCCGCCGCCAAGCACACGCCGGCATATTCAAGAGGGCGCTGCGCCGTATACCCGATTTCACTTCTGGCGATCTCGAAGACGAAAGCACCTGCGCGGTTCCGCGTGGCCACTCGGAAGATCGCTCGCGCTAAATCGTACGTAAGCGTCCTCAAATTTATCGCAGGCACCGTGAAGCCGCTAAATTCCCCTCTGCCCCGTGCGCGATACAGGGGAAGGATAGAAGCGGGAAAGATCCCATGCGCTTCTGCAACGTGCGAAATCGTATCAAATAGCTCCAATTTCGTCTTTAACGTTTCATTTAACACCAATTCCCGTACCAGTTCATCCAGATCCTCTCCTTCTTCAGTCATGGTACTCGGCTCTTCATCTTATGTCAAATCCCTCAATAAGTGGTAGAACGAATCGATCGTATTCGTCTCCTTCTCCTTTATCGCGAGATGGAAGTCCACGGCCGTAACTCTACCATCCTGTACGCCCACTGCTTTGCAAAACTCACCTTTTACAAGTAAATCGACCGCGGCCGCACCCAACCGGGTTGCCAATATGCGATCTTGCGCGGTGGGATTTCCTCCTCGTTGGATATGGCCTAATACCGCCACTCGGGTCTCCAATCCCGTTATATCGGTAATCATCTTCGCAATATCGTCTGCCTTCGCTGCACCTTCCGCAACGATAATAATCCAGCTCTTCTTACCCTTGAGACTCCCTTTGGTGATATCCTGGGACATGTCATCCAAATCGTAGCTCAATTCAGGAACCAGCACCTCTTCGGCGCCGCTCGCTAACGCTACCTGGATCGCAATGTAGCCGCTCTCTCTACCCATGACTTCCACCACAAAAATCCGCTCCATGCTCGTGCCGGTATCCCGAATCTTATCGGTTGCTTCCAAGGCGGTATTTATCGCGGTATCCGCACCAATAGTGATATCGGTGCCGCTAACATCGTTATCGATCGTCGCCGGTACACCGACGCACGGGATATGCCACTTCTCCCAGAGCTGAATCCCCCCTCGATACGTGCCATCTCCTCCAATCAGAACTAACGCATCGATATTATTCCGTTTTACGACCTCTACCGCCTTGCGCTGCCCCGCTTCTGTCAAAAATGCGTCACAGCGTGCGGTCTCCAGAATCGTCCCGCCTCTGTTACTAATACCCGAAACCGAGCGGTGGTCCAACGCCTTCACTTCCCCGTCAATCAACCCCGCGTAGCCGCGAAAGATCCCGATCACCTCGACGTTATGATGCACGCCGTATCGTACCACACTCCGAATCGCCGCATTCATTCCAGGCGCATCGCCACCACTGGTTAACACACCAATACGCTTTATCATCGATTCTTACGTTTCCTTTTCTTATTGCGTTCTACTTAGAAAGATCATCTCATCCTTTAAGTATGTACCGTAACGCTCAGAGATTTGTGCCCGCCCTGCATCCAGAGAGGGTCGTTGAGCGTTAAATAACGGTTCTCATAACGTTTTTACGGTTAACAAAACGGCTGCTGCCACGCTCATACTCGAAATTATTTATACCTCTACGTGTATTCTAACGTACGTTAAGGGAACGAAAATGAACGTGTTTTATCTGACGGTGATACTGTACCTATTCCTGATTTATTGGTTTATCGTAGTGGCACTTGATAAGAAGGGCATTTTGGAGCGGTATAATATCTCCGCGGTTGGGCCTGTCTTGATGATCAGGACGAAACGGGGGGAGCGCTTATTGGAACGGCTGTCTACCGGTGCGAGACGTGAAAGATTCTGGCGTGTCTACGCGAATATCGGCACGGTTTTAGTGCTTATTGCCATGGTGTTCATGTTCGTCCTTGTCGCGTATGGGACGTATGCAACGTTCATGGCGCACCCGGAACCAACGGAGATAAACGAGCCGAGGAACTGGCTGCTTATACCCGGGTTGAACGAGTTCATACCGCTCAGCGCATGGGTGGGCTTCGTGATCGCATTGGTCGTGCACGAGCTTTCGCATGCCGTCCTGAGCACGGTAGAGAAGATAAAAGTGAAGTCCATGGGGCTTCTGGTAGCGCTGGTGCCGATCGGCGCATTCGCAGAGCCTGACAGTGAGCAGCTCTTTGGCAAAAAAGAAAAGGAGAAAGAAAAAGAAAAGAGAAGCGGTGAAAAGCGGCACGAGGAGATCGAGGCGGACGCACCGGAGAGAAAGCTCACTAAGAAAGTAGCAACGTCTCGTGAGCGGACGCGTATACTGTCCGCAGGTGTGACCAGCAACTTCTGCGTGGCGTTCGTTGCGTTTAGCTTATTCTTCGCTATTCTCTTCTCTGTACAGCCGATTAGCGATAACGTGCTGTATGTGTACGGCGTTGCTGAGGGGAGTCTTGCGGATAGCGTAGGCATAGAGCCCGAAATGTTCATCACCATGGTTGACGGGTCACCGGTTACGCGTTTAGAGGAGTTGAATACCGCGCTACGCTCACAAGATGAGACGCAGATCACGGTACTGGATAAAAGCGGAGCAGAAAGAACACTCGTCGTGCCTGATGGTTCGGGAAGCACTGGCGTCTACATCGTCGGCGTTGAGGGCGGCTTGCCCGCAGCGAACGCGGGTTTAACCGGTGGCATGCGCATAACACGGATGGATTCCATGCGCATAACCAGCTACGAGGATTTTAGCGCGTTCATGGGCACGACAACGCCGGCACAGGTGATAGAAGTAGAAACAGATAAAAAAACGGTTACGGTAGCGTTAGCGGAGTCGCCGTACACTGAGCAGATAGGTTTCTTAGGCGTGCTCGTCGCCAATAGCCCCTTAGGAACAACAATCGTGAATTTTCCCACACAGGAGTACCTTGAAGGGCTGCGGAGCTTGCCTCATTCCTTTATTACGTTCTCGCCAAGCCAATGGTTGAGTGGCTGGCTTTGGCTGACCATTATGCCCATCGCACCGTTACCTACGGGCTTCGGCGGCTTCAATCCGCTGCTCGCGCATTTGTACGAGCCGGTAAGTGGTGCGGCACTCCTCGGCAGTGTTATCTTCTGGACGGCCGATATCCTGTTCTGGACGGGCTGGATAAACTTCTACGTCGGTCTGTTCAACTGCCTTCCGGCCATTCCGCTTGACGGCGGCTACGTATTCCGAGAGATGCTGAACCCCGTGTTACGGCTCGGCATAAAGGAGGAGAAGCGTAAAGAAAAAGTCGCAAAGGCCATTGCATCCTTTATCGCTCTTTTCATCTTCTCCTCTATCGTCATCATGCTAGCCGGCCCGTATGTGCTCTAAAAAACTTGTTAAGCTCCCCTACTAGCCACAAGAGACTTTATATAAAGAGAAAAGCCGTGAGAAATGAAACACTATATTTTGTAAAGCGTTTTTAATAAACCCTTTTTCTAAAAAGTTTTAGCAAGGGTTTTCCTTTTAAAAGGCTTAGCACTAAGGTACTAATTTGATAAGAATTTAGGTGCAAAGCAAGAAGATATAAAAAGTTTATATAGGTAATACATCGCAGAAATCAAATAAAAAAATGAAAAACGGAGGTGATAATAAATGAAGTCAAAAAAATTAGTAATCTATGAAGACAAGAGAACAGGAAGTTTGTTCATTCGGGCAACAAGAGATAAAAATGGGAATTTCGTGATAAAGTCGTCAGATGAATGTGGAAAGGCAATAAGTGGAAAAGTGAGTGATGGTGGGTTGGGGCGAGCAGTTCGTGAAGTATTGCGAAATTGTGAGTGATAATAGAAATCCCATTTTTTTCGCATTGCCGCACCCCTATCGGCTAAAAAAAAAGAATGCGGAAACTGGGCTCCCATGCTCCAGTTTCCATGTGTGTTTTACACCGCAGCGGCACGGTTTTGCAAGTAAAATACTAATTTAAGAGAATTTCGGTGCAAAAGTGAATTTAAGTGTAAAGCCATCGTTTATCATGCCTTTATATATATGGAGTGTATAATTTAGAATAAATTAGAAGGTGATATATATGCTGCGAAAGATTGTGATCGTATTAGTGGGTGGCTTTTTGGTGACACTTGCTCTCGGATCCTTCATAAGTGGCTATTCTATGCATGGAGAACCACAAGTAGATGTAGTATACTACGAAACACCACTCGAGTGTCAGAACCCGCTACTACCTGGGCCCCAAATCTCGAAATATGGGTAATGTCCCAAATTTCGTGGCTTACCTTGAACATCAACAATTCCTTCCATGTCCAACTGTGATCTGTGATGCCCTCAGCCATGCAGGGTGTTCTTCCTATGTTCTTCTCACCCTTCTTCGTTTTTATCGTCAACGCAGAATTAACCCTGA
>DATKXZ010000032.1:0-9633 GCA_035528755.1 Desulfobacteria bacterium
GAAGATGTCCTTTACTGAGAATTGAGACCGAGAGAGAGAGAAACAGCCAATTTGTTCTGGTGGTGTGACATCCACTTCTTCCATAAGGTCCTTAGGAAAGGAAAAATGGAAGGAGGTTATACATTATACACAATAAAAAAATCTACAGCCTGAATCACTGCCTTACGGTGCAGCTACCGCTACTCGATCCAACTCACCTCAACAGCGACAAAGAGCAAAGTCCGTTAACCAGTAATAAAGCGCCTTAGTGCCCTATTTAAACGCGAAAAACGAAAAGAGGTTTATATATACTATACACCGAGGTGTCGATAGAAAATGCGCAACTTGTGGAATAAGGGGCACTCTTCACGATTACCTCGTCTCTCCAACCGTACTTGACGGCACATAAGAACGCTCTGAAATGGGTGATGGCCGGCATCGTCGTTTTATTTGTGCTCGGAATACTCGTATTTCTCCTAACCACTTTGAAATAAGCTACCTCAACTGGAATCCTCCTAAGATAAGAGTTCGCATGCTCTATCCCGATTAATCCCGCGAATTAATCGCTGTCACGGGTCGGAGGAGGATCAAAATGCGCCAACAAGAACTAACGTGAGCACTTTTCACGCAGAATCGCCATCGCCTCCTTCTCCCGACGCCCACCGCACTTCTCGACGATCTCTGCATACTCTGCCACACGCTCCCTCATTGACTCCTTCTCCTCTTCGTCCTTTGCCAGCTCAAGCCTCGTGGCAAGCACCGCCGCCTCAATCACCGCATTACGTCCGCGGTTGATCGCTTTTACTTCTTTTCGATTGATTTTAACCGTACGCGGCAGTACCTGGAAATGGAGATAGTCGCTGCGTTCTTCTATTAAAACGGTGGTGAATACGATCCATGCGTTTGCTTTCGTCAAAACGGGCACACCAGCAAACTCGGAGAGATACAATTCGCTCAGATGCCCCAATGCCGTTTTCACGAACAGGACAACGTCATCGGTCACGTTCGCCGCTACCGTACTGGTTTCGAGCACGTTCTCGAGCGTTTGTGAGCCTTTGTAAAGCTTTATGAACTGTTTTGTCTCGCTGCCCCGCTCGTCAATCTCGGTTATGATTCCTACGGGAGCGGCATTCGGCATCCCCACTGCCGACTGGGTCGTAACGATGACTTCTGATATGCCCTCGCCTATACCTGCTTCCTGGAGATTCATTTTCTCTCTTCTTTATGAGCCTACGTGCAACAGGTGCTCGATTCGAGCCCACATCCGTGCTATTTCTTCCGCGGCTTCGGTCTTTGCTTCGGTTTCAAAAGCCACCACGGGCACGCCAGCAACCATTGCTTTCATAACGGTCTCGTCATATACTATATTGCCGGCGATCTTTATCCCTTTTTCCCTGCAGAACCGTTCGATCTCTTCGGTTACCGTCTCGTTGATGTCGTACTTATTGATGCAGACCGCAGATAGCACACCGAAGTGCGCTACCACCTCCAGAATCCGTTTCAAATCGTGCAAGCCCGACTGCGTCGGCTCGGTGACGATAAGCGCTAAATCAACGCCGCTGAGCGAGGCAATTACCGGACAACCGATGCCTGGCGCCCCGTCAATCAAAATAAGGTCGCAACCTTCCTGCTCTGCGATCCGCCGTGCATTCTCTCTAACAACCGTGACCAGTTTTCCGGACGCCTCTTCCGCGATATTGAGCTGCGCATGTGCCATTGGGCCGTATTTCGTTTTCGATAGGTATGCGTACCCGGAGACGCGTTCTTGCAGCGAGAGAGCCTCTTGTGGACAGGTATAGACACACGCGTCACAGCCTTCGCACCGCGCGGGATTAACCACATAGCCCAAGTCTTCAGACGATGCAATAGCATTAAACCGACAGGTCTCTGCGCACGTACCGCACTCGATGCAGAGCGATTTGTCCATTACGGCCACTTTCAGACCTTTGAACTCCATTTTCTTTTGGATTGCCGGATGCAAAAGCAGATGCAAATCAGGTGCATCAACATCACAGTCTGCAATGACTTTGTTCTCCGCAAGTACCGCGAACGAGCCCACGAGCGTTGTCTTGCCCGTGCCGCCTTTACCGCTAATAACCGTTAGTTGTTTCATTGCTCGTGCTCCTCAATCCGCTTCATCATCGCTGCAAATCGCTCCTGCCACTCGGGTAGCTCCTTTATAAAGGGTACACCTTCCGAATAGCATCGTGCAATCCGCTTGTCATGCGGGATCTCAAGCAGAATCGGAATCGCTTCTTTCTCGCAGTACTCGTAGACTTTTCGATCGCCAACCCCCGCTTTGTTTATTACCACCCCAAAGGGAAGCTTGAGCACTCGAAGTACTGCAACTGCAAGCTTCAAATCATAGAGTCCAAATGGTGTGGGCTCAGTCACGAGAATACAATAATCACTGCCTTGTACCGCTGCAATCACCGGACATGCCGTGCCTGGCGGGACGTCAACAATCACGGTCTTTGCTGGATCGATTTCCGCTTTTACCGCGTCGATCACCGGCGTTGCCCGCACTTCGCCGATATTCAGCAGCCCATACACAAGTGCTATGCTGCCGTCACCACTCGTTCCTTTTTTTATTACACCGATCGCCCTCGGCACCTCGCTAATCGCGTCCTGCGGGCAGACCAGAGAGCATAAACCGCAGCCGTGGCAGAGTCCGGGGAACACCAAAACCCTCTTCTGGGGCACGACGACAAGCGCGTTGTATTCACATGCCGTTGCGCACTTGCCACAATAATCACACTGCTCGTAATTGATCTCTGGCACTGGCGTATGCACCGGTTTCGTTTCCTTTATCTTCGGATAAAGGAATAAATGTGCATTCGGCTCTTCTACATCGCAATCGAGTAACTGTACGTGCCCGTTCGGAAGTGCCAGGGCAAGATTAACGGCTACGGTCGTCTTCCCCGTGCCGCCTTTGCCGCTCGCTACCGAAATAATCATCCTGGGTTTCTTACTTAATGTCGGTGTTCTTTGCACGCATTGGCGTCACTGGCTTCAATAAGCTCTCCTGCCTGAAACGCTCTTATCGCGTCCTGCACCGTGCCACGGGCACCTACGTACACCTCGATCCCTAACTGCTCAAACATGTTGATCGCTCGCGGACCTAATCCCGAGCAGAGCATTACTTCAGCACCTGCCGCTGCTACGAGATCCGGTGTGTTGCCGACACCGCCAAAATGCTCGCCCGTGTTCGCCACTACGTGCACCTCGTTGTTCGTTATATTCACCACGATAAACGTGGGCGCTCGTCCAAAATGCTCGCTTACTACGTCATCCAGTCCACCATTTCCCAGCGTGGGAATGCATAGTTTCATACTTTCGTTTACCTCCTTTCTTCTTTTCCAATCAATCTTACTCTTATAATCCTCCAGAGCCGCTCTGAGCGTGTTCGCAGCAAGTAGAGCGCAATGAATGTTATCCTCGGGCAAACCGCCCAAAATAGATAACACGTCCTTGTCCTTTATCGTGAGTGCTTCTTCTACTGTCTTTCCTTTCGCCAGTTCGGTAATAACACTGCCACATGCTGTTGAAGCGCCGCAGCCGTCGGTTATGAATGTGCTATCCACGATTGTATCGCCCTCTACTTTTAGGTGTATCTGCAGGGTATCACCGCACGGACCCGTTACTCTGGCCGCACCGTCAGGATTCTTTAACTCACCCACGTTCTTCGGATTGTAAGCCTCTTCAAGCGTCCTTTCCGTGTATATCTCTCGCTCTTCCTTCTGAATCGTCTCTTCCATACTCGCTACAAGCTCTTCTAAACCTGAAGAATCCTTTTTATCTAGTTTTGACCTCTCTTTTTGCGTTCCTTTATCCATTTCTAGTATCCTAAATTACCTAATCATCAGTATGCCTGCATCACACAGTAGTGCACACCATAAGGTATTTATTAGCACGCTAAAAAATAGAATGAGGAGGAGCCGATTTACTTTACCTCTTGAGCTCTTCCAAGCGATTCTTTAGCTGTTCTAACTGGTCTCCCAGCATCTGCGCCTGCGATTCCAGCATTGCAATCTCCTGCTCCTTCGGCATTGTTGGCATGCCTACCGACACGGTTGCTGGTGCTACTACTGGTGCAACAGGCGTTTGCTGCTGCATCCAGGAAGCAAACTGCGGCATCTGGCCTGTCTGCATGAGATACTGTGCACCTGGCGGCATTCCGGTTGGACTTCTCCCTATCCAGCCTGGCGAGTAGCCAAACCGCATCCAACCGGGCAAACCAGTTAGATAATACATATTTCTCCCTCTATTTCCACCCATTTTCTCCTTTTCGCCTCCTAAAAAGGTTTTAAAAACAATAACAAAACGTTTCTCTCAGGGTCTCACCAGTTTAGACCCGCATTTGGGGCAGGTCTGCTGGAAGCAGGGCACGCCGACTTGATGTAGCATGGTATAGCCACATTGTGGGCATCGGCAATCTTCGCCGGGGCCCAAGCCACTGCCACCCATTCGTCCTCGGCCCTGACCACCGCGTCCTACTCCTTGACCCTGTCCTCCACCCCGGCCCATTCCACTCATCTTATCGTGTCCACCTCCCGTAGGGATAGCCATAATATGGCACGGGGTATGTTCCAGGAGCTTTTGGTCCGTACATGCCAGTCCACCACCCTCTGGGAAGCCATGGGAAGTTCCGGCAGAATGGATAGGGATTTCCCATGCCTCTTCCGGGTCCTGACCCAAACCAAAATCCTCTTCCAAATCCCATTCCTCTTCCTCTCGGCATTTTTTATCTCTCCTTTTTCAGCTCCTCTACCCGCTTCTTCACTTCTTCCAGATTCCTCTCTAGGGTCTCTACGATCTCCGATAGCTGTTCGACTTCGCCTTCTTTTTGTTCAGGCTCCGCGGGCATTGGCTGCTGCATGCCTCTGCCGCCGCCTCGTCCTCTGCCCATACCTGGGGCCACACCGGCACCCATACCAGCATGAGCGGTTACGGTCGAAGCACCCGCCTCGCTTAATTTACCGCTTTTGTACATCTCAACTGCTTCTTTCACTGTGCCGTACGCGCCCGTTGCAATTTTCACGCCTGCTGTCGAAAGCACCTGAAACGCATTGGGGCCGATGTTACCCGAGATGACCACGTCTACCCCTTTATTAACCATCACCTGCGCCGCTTGAATTCCCGCGCCGCCCGGTGCGTTCACGGCTTCGTTTGGCAGTGCTTCGAACGCCAAAGTATCGGAATCAACGATAACGAAGTACAGACATCGTCCAAATCGCGGGTCTGTCTGTGCATTCAAATCGCCCGCTGTCGCCGTTACACATAGCTTCATCTTTTTTACACACCTATATGAATATATATTCAATTAGGTATATAAAAAGCTATTGCTTCTCTTCTTTACTCTCCACAAACGCTCGCACGTTCTGCACGATCTCTCCAAATGCCTTACTCACTTGCGACTCCTTGTGCAGCACAAAGGGCGTTCCACTGTCCGCAGCTTCTACCATCCCGGGATCAAGTGGCACCCTGCCGAGGAACGGCACACCTAATTCCTCCGCCGCACGCTCGCCTCCGCCGTACTTGAAGATGTTTATCACGTTGCCACAGTGTGGGCAGGTAAAACCACTCATGTTCTCCACGATACCGATGACCGGCACTTTCACTATCTCTGCGAAGTTCACCGCCTTTCGTGAATCGAGCAATGCCAAATCCTGCGGCGTCGTGACGATGATAGCACCGTCTATCTCTTTCACCAGTTGCACAACACTGAGCGGCTCGTCTCCCGTACCGGGCGGAAGATCAACGACCATATAATCCAGCTCGCCCCACTCCACACCTGACAGAAACTGTCGTATCGCGTTCATCTTCATCGGACCGCGCCAGATAACCGAGGAATCCTTGCTAGGCAGCAAAAACCCAACGGAAATCGCTTTCAGTCGCGGTGTGACGAGAACCGGATAGATCTTGTCATTTATCACCTCCGGCCGCTTCTCCTCGATCCCCAAGATCTTCGGCACATTCGGGCCGTGTATGTCAGCATCCATCAACCCTACATCTAAACCCTGCATACCAAGAGCGAAAGCGAGGTTCGCGGCCACCGTCGTCTTTCCTACGCCGCCCTTGCCACTCATCACCATTATCTTATACTTTACCTTCGCCATCCGTGACTCTACCGTCTCTACCTGCTCCTCTTCCTTCTCCTCGCTTTTATCTTCCTCTACTACTCCTTTTTCCGTGCTCATAGCTTATTTATCACCCTTAAAAATCCTTAAAATATAAATTAAAGCATTCCTCCGCGTCTACAACACCGCCCTCTTCCATAACCTGCCGGCACCGTGGGAGGGGGCATCTGAACGTCATCATCCTTGACCAATATATAATTACCGCCCTCAATCCGAATAGCCTTACCCTCGACGAAGGCTTCTGCTATCTTTCGATGCGCTTCGCTTATTATCCGGTGGAACGTAGGTTGTGAGACGCCCATTCGCTCTGCTGCTTCCTCCTGATTCAGTCGAAGATGATCTTTCAGTCTTATACTCTCCAGCTCTTCCACCTTCAAGACGCTCTCCTCCAGCTCTGAGCCCGGCCCTCTATCTCTGCCACGCGGCTCGACCCGCGGCTCGAAGTAAAGGAAAAGCGGCTCAAAGCCCACGCACCGGCATCGTCTTCTCCCTGGCATGGTACTATAGCTGAATATATATTCTCATCTCTCTTAAAGGTTCTCGATATTCTGTCTGCAATCTACCAGGGTTGATGGTTGTTCCGGGTGATAATGGTAAGTGAGTGATACCCCTGCAAACTGCATGCTGTTCTCCCCGTGTACCGCACTGATTAGAAGCTTTTATGGATGTCCGTTTAATAATAGAGCACACACGTGAGTAGAATCATGCCCCGAAAAAACGAGTTAAAAGATAAGGAGATTGAATGCCCCAAATGCTGGGTCACAATGCGACAGGAGGAAGTCGACGTCTTCGGTCCGAACATCATCATCGACCGCTGTCCCGAGTGTGGCGGAATCTGGTTGGACCACGGTGAATTGAACAAGCTGTTAAAAGACAGGAAACTCTCGAATTATCTGACCAAGCACATTGGCACTCAGAGCAAGAGCAAACTGGTTTGCCCCCGATGCGGGTGGTTGATGGACATCGAGACCGCAAAAGATGTAGAAGTCGACGTCTGTTTGAAATGCGGCGGTGTCTGGCTTGATTACGGTGAATTGGATAAGTTGCGGGAGATCTCGGATGCCGGCTTCGAAGGTGATGAACTCGCAAAGGCAGAAGAGCGGTGGGAAGAGCTGATGCAAAAGGATCGTGAATCGGTGCTTCTGGGGCTCTTCAGTCGATTATCGCGACGGTGAGGTGATGAGGTGAATAGAATAGATGTCTCTACTCTTTCAACTCCTCGGCCTTCAACCGTTCCACGATCTCTTTTATAATAGTCCTTAAATTCTGCGTATTATCGTAATCCTCCGGCAATTTTACCGTGCCAGCGCCAGCCTTAAGTATCGCAATAAGGTTGTCTAGAGCACGTTCTATATCGTCCACAATGCTCACGGTCGCGTGCCGGGACGTTCGTGATAACGGATTTAAATCGATGGTCACCACCTTCCTCCCCATTGCGATGAGAGCTTCGCATCGGTCACCGTCTTCTAACGGCGTCAGAACCACGTCCGCAGTGTAAATCCCGTTACTATCAACTCGTGCGCGTGCATGCTCGATACCCGGTATTCTCGCATCTGCGTTCGCACCCAGCACGTTCGTAGCGCCGTGTCGCTCCAAGTGCTCCGTTATCTTCCGCACGCGCTCCTCCGTCCAGTAAAAGATGTTTACCTCAAGCGGCGCGTTGAGCAATTCGCTCAGCTCGATTACCTTTTCAGGCACCAGCGCCGCGACGTTGCCATTCACGGAGATCACGGGCTTCGTTGCACGGAGGAGTAAAGCAGCGGCAGCTTCCGTCGCCTTTATTGCAGCAGGCAACGTTCGCTCACCGATCAGATAATCAAACGCTTCGCCACGACCGTGCGCGATCAAGCCCTGTCTGCTGGTTATACCTGCCTCTATACCCGCAACGATCTTTTCACGCTTCAATAACGATTTGTACCGGGGATGCGACTCTGGAACTCGAAACATTAAACTATCCTTTTCATTTATTTAATTAAAAACCCAGACCTGTACTTTTGCCGTAGGCTGGACAACACTCTGTTTACCAAGCCTTTTGAGAATTCTGCTCTTCTGTTCCCGTACAAATTCATCTTTCGGGTCTATTCCCAGAGCCTTGTCGTATAGCACCTGATGGCCTCATCATATCATCTGCCAAGCATATATAAGCCCCAACCATACCACACCCGAATAAATTCGGGTGCATCCCAGTAATATGTTTTGTTTCATTTGTCTTTTTGGGACGTATTACACCTATATGAAGCCCTCAAGCATTCACGGTCGATCTGTTTTGCATAAGTCTTAGCTAACTCCAGTGCTTCTAATTGTTGACTGGGCGACTTATCAAGTGATAATAATAACGGAGGTTTTTTGTCAAGCATTTCTATAAATTTCCCTGTTCTCTTCCACGCCTTCCACAGAACAAGACCAGCATCAGGATCACAAGTTTCACCAAGTGCTCTAACTGCTTCAACTGTTGGAATTCTCTTGTTATTAATTTCTAGCCCCACACTATTATTGAGTTCTCTAATCAGTCGCCTAACTTCGGGGTCCTTTCTTCTAAATATGCGTTTAAAAATATCCATCATATATCCTCCATTTTTTCCTGAGTCATAGTTGCTTTCCACACATACAACACTCATCTATAGTCTTTACATACTCTTTTCCCTTTGAGAAACATGATTTACAGACAAAGAACATCTGCCCTCTATATGGAAATAAGACAACTTCTCCCGCATTTTCCATACTTGCATAAACAGATGATTGACAAAAAGTGCAAACACCACTCGTACCAATAAGAATTCTATCCGAGATTTCATTTCCTGCTTTACTGTAGCACTTATCCGAGCAATAAGGCTCTCCAAATCCACCTCGTTTTATTTTAGATAATCTGTCAGGGGGGATTGGTTTTCTCCCTTCTATTTCCGAGCTTTTCATACCTTTACTTTCTTTTCTGTCAAATAACTTATTTAATAGCCCCATTTTAAGCCTCCATTTTATAATTTTACAAACTCATCCATTGCTTTCTTTTTATCACCTTTGTGACGGGCTACCATAAGCCAATACATTGCTTGACTATCTTTACTAATATCTCCACCATAGTCATCGCTTCCTAAAACCTGTAATACTTCCTCTAAATCTCTCTCTGCCTCATTAAAGTTACCGTTTTCACAAAATGCCATCCCACGCTCCTGTAACACGGCATATCGATCAACGAATCCCTGAGGGGCATTTAATAATTGAGTATAATATTTTATTGCATCTGCATAATCCCCCTTCTCGTGAAAAGCTGTTGCACGTTTGGCTACCGTTTCGGCATCTTCGATTGAAGCAATTTCTTTTAATTCCTTTTCATCTTTTTTAAACAACCTATCCAATATTCCCATTTTCATACCTTGATATAGTTAATCACTTCTGATTAACCCGTATATTTTTATACAATAAAAGCCATCATACCCAATATGGCTCGAACAAGAACACCGAAAAGTGGGAATAAAACCCTCAAGCGAGAAATCACCGATAAAGAAGTTCTTCAATT
>DATKXZ010000033.1:0-15876 GCA_035528755.1 Desulfobacteria bacterium
GAAGATGTCCTTTACTGAGAATTGAGACCGAGAGAGAGAGAAACAGCCAATTTGTTCTGGTGGTGTGACATCCACTTCTTCCATAAGGTCCTTAGGAAAGGAAAAATGGAAGGAGGTTATACATTATACACAATAAAAAAAGAAGGAAGAGAAAAGGATAGATGTTTGAGTTAGCCCTTCATCTCCTGGAGTTTTCGCTCCACGCCACTCATCTCCTTTTCCAATTCCTTCTTGTACTCCTCCAGCAGCTCTAGCTCTTCTTCTCTGCTGAGGAAATACCGATGCCCTGACGTGTACCCACAGCACATATGCGGTACACAACAGGTTCCTCTTCCTCTATTGGTTGGTTCGCAACACATCTTTTTTTTCACCTCCAGATATATACGCTATATCTGGTATATATCTGATATCAGGTATAGCAAGGTGAGTATTTAAGCTATAAAGTTTATAGTGGTATAGATGGTATCCGTCAGGTGAGGTAGTATGGGTGAAGAATGCACGTGTGAAGAAAAGGCCGAATGCCTCTGTCCCATTCGGGGCATCATTGAGGTTGTGAGCAAAAAGTGGTCGATCTGCATCGTCAGTCTTCTGGACAAAGAGCATCCGGTCAGGTATAGCGAAATAAAGAGTGGCTTGAAGGAGATCAGTCCGAAAGCACTCTCCGATACCCTTAAAGTGCTGGAAAAAGAAGGGCTAATCGAACGAAACGTGTATCCCGAGACACCGCCCCGGGTTGAATATTCGCTAACGAACGATGGCAAAGAATTGAAGATCGCGCTCATGCCGTTAGTCCGGTGGGTACAGCACAAGAAGAATACTGAACGGGATTAGCATTAGCATGAAACTATTAGTTATTCTTGGCCATCCTTCAGAAAAGAGTTTTAACCATGCAATTGCCGAAACCACCGTTAGTAAGCTGATAGAAAATGGCTACGAAGTTATATTCCACGATTTATACAGGGAACGGTTCGACCCGCTTCTAACAACAGAGGAAATCCCTAAAGAGGGAGAATGTAATGACTTGATCCAGCAGCAGTGTGCTGAATTGCAAGAATGTGACGGATTGATCGTGATTCATCCAAATTGGTGGGGACAACCGCCTGCAATAGTGAAAGGCTGGATCGACCGGGTGTTTCGGCCGGGGATTGCCTATGAATTTAAAGACGATGATAACGGAGCTGGTGTTCCAGTTGGATTGTTGAAGGCCAGAGCAGGTATCGTTTTTAATACGTCAAATACAGGTGAAGAACGAGAGCTTACTGTCTTCAAGGATCCTCTTGAAACAATCTGGAGAAATTGCATCTTCGATCTATGCGGCATTCGGGTCTTTTACAGAAAGATGTTTAGAATCGTCGTTACAAGCACTAAAGCGGAGAGAACGAGGTGGCTGCACGAGGTTGAAGAGATTGTAGATAGCTATTTCCCAAAGATTGAAGAATAAAAGAGCAACCCGTGCCTAACATGCAGACGCGGCCACGAATCGGCAACTTCTTTTAGCCGCGAGAGTTAGCATCCTAGCGTATGAAACGATAGGTATATCTATCCGCATGCTAAGTAAAAATAGTAGGGGTAAAGGTAAGATAAAAAGTCCGTTGGATAGTTTGTTTAAGAACGAGGGTGGAGAAGGCGGAAAAGGATGAGAGGAAAGAAATGCGGGGGGATTGCTGGTTCATCCATAGGGATGTATATCCGCAATATTGCGGATATACCGGAGTTAAATGTAATGCCCGACTTTGGACTTTGTAGTGCCTTGCTATCCATAGCTCGGCAAGAAAATAAATATTTAAAGGAACTATACGGATTTGTATAATTATGTTGAGCATAAGAAATGAAGACAAAAGACCGCAGATTGTGCAACTGACGCAACGAAATACAACGGCGGAAGACATTTCTCACCGTCTATCTACGAACACTTTGAGTAAATCCAAGCGGATACATCGCTGGGGTAACTTCATTGCAGGATTCTCAATAGAATTCGTTGAACAGTGCCTTTCGGACATGACGCCTGATTCTAAGGGCGGAATCATTCTTGATCCATTTGCAGGTTGCGGCACAACTCTTTTAGGTGCGAAGAACTTGGGATTGAAAGCAGTAGGGTACGAACTGCATCCGGTGTTCCATGCCATAGCCAGTAGCAAACTGCACCACTACAAGCCAAATTCCGCCGTGCGAGCAGCTGAAATACTGAGGACCAAGCGCGAACCAGCTTTCTGGTCGCTGGACGCTGAAAAGTTCCTGGCTAAATTGTTCACCGAAAGGAATCTCGAATCGGTCCGTCTCGCAGCAGGTATGTTAAACCACGCACCACCCGAACTACGAGATCTGTCTGTCACCATGTTTCTTAAGGCTTGCGAACTTGCATGCGGATCACAGACTGACGGTATTTACAAAGCGCCAACAACGCAGAAGAATCATATTCCATTTGAAGATGCGCTTATTCGTGTTGAGGAGGAAATTTCAGAGGATATCCGGTCAAAGTGGTATCGGAAACACTGGTGTAGTACACCGGCGTCGAGTATTTACAGAGAATCAGCCCTGAACATGAAGGCACTTCTCCCCAATAGTGTGTCTTGCTGCATCACCTCCCCGCCATACCTAAATAACTTTGACTACGCCGAGATGACACGCATGCATCTTTACTTGCTTGGGTGGTGCTCCAGTTGGCGGAATATCTCGGAGACTGTCAGGAACCATCTTATTACAAACACTACTACTGCTTTGAATGGGAAGAAGACCAAAGAATATCAGGTTGCAGCACGTGGAAAACTACCACATTCTCTATTTGAAGACCTAGACATTATTGTATCTAACTTAGCTCGGGAAAGAGAGACGCGAGCTGGAAAGAAGGAATACGACTACTTAGTTTATCCCTACTATTGCCAGGTAACAGAAGTGTTGTCTTCTGTTTACTCGTTCCTGCATCCCGGGGGAAAGGTGCATTGGGTCGTCGCTGATTCTGCGCTCTATGGCGTACATATTGAGACCCATGAACATACTGCTGAAATTATGCGACAGCTTGGATACAGGAATGTCGTTGTTCATTTCCTCCGCAAGAGGGGGCACCGGTGGGTGCTTTCCAAGCGAGATGGCGCAAAGAAGGGCTTAGGCGAATACCATATCGAAGGTGAAAAATGAACGACAGTATACCAAAAAGCGGACGAAGCCATGAGGCTGGAAATCAAGCGCTACCTTTCGCTCGCCGAGAGAACTCACGCATTCAAAACCATTGAGGAAGGAATGTTGAGCGATCCACTCGATCGTCTTATGTTCGGATCTGGATTGGGCCTTCATATTCCAGACCCGGACGATATAGATCCTTCATGGTTGGTTGCCGAGTGGCAGCGTAAGAGTGCCGTACCCTTTGATATTGAGCGAAGCGTAACCGTGGGTGTTTACAGACGCATTCGGCCATTTGCAGACGAGCTGTATTCAGAAGCAGAAAAATTAACTGCCGGATTCACCACGTTTGACAAAGATAAACTCTTCGCGTTTCCCCACTTGCTGCCCATTTTTCAGCATCTCGCAGGCATATTCAGCAAGGCCTGTCTCAAGAAGGAAGTTGGCTCTGTCTCTGACACAGGGTTCTCAAAGCCAGCCGCAGAACGTCTCGCTAACCTTCTGAGCGAAAGAGTGGTTTCCACTTCCGTGTCCAAGAGCAATATACTCCAAAGGATGGAGTCTACCCTTGAGGGAATTGTCCGTGATCTTGTTGGCCGCGTCCTTCTAGAAGAAGTCGTCGCGGAATCTCTGAAGGACGAAGAAGTACCCTTCCTTCGTGAGGAGGACTATCCATCTCTATCCGGTGTCGTCTACAACTTTCGAGCCGATTTTGTTGTTCCTAACGAAAAGAATCCCGTTGCCTTCATTGAGGTGAGAAAATCAAGCACTCGCCACGCCTCTTTGTATGCGAAAGATAAGATGTTCTCTGCAATTAACTGGAAAGGGCATTTTGAGAATCTGATTGGCATCATTGTGGTCGATGGTGATTGGACCCAAGCGACGCTTCAGACGATGTCAAAGGTATTTGACTACGTTATTCCTCTCCAGCAATGCCCTTTCATGGCAAAGGTTCTTAAAAAGGCGTCAGATGGTGATGAGACGGTACTCAAGTGGTTAATTAGCTTCAGTATCAAAGAAAATCCAAAATTCAAGGAAGTGCCCCACAATTGCATGGACAGGGACGTTACATATTTAGATTGAGAATGAAGAAAGCGCCAAAGTATCTACTTTGGCGAAATGGAAATCAGGAGAGTCGGGCACTACACTTAACAGCGAGTACCCGGTTCCGCTTCGCTCCACCCAAATTGGCTCCTGCTGGTCGCCAACTTCGGGTACCCGCATCCGTTATCTGCAATATTTGCCAAAGAATAAATATTTATGAAAATGATGAATCATGCGCCTATACTTTGATACATGTATTGTGAACGATATCTTTGTTCTCCTTCAGACTCACGATGGAGGAGATAAGTTACGCTCACAAGATATAAAAGGACTACCTGAGCAATGGTATTTTAGTTTAAAGCCGGATTATAAGCAATACCTGAAAGATGGTATAGTTCAAAATCAATTAAGAAAAGCATTTGATGAGAACAAAAATCGCCTATCTATTAATGCAATAATTACCTCAAAAAATGAAAAGCATTGGGAGATAATAAACTGTGGAAATAAGAAGAAATTTAAGAAATTTTTAATAGAAGATGTTGGTACACATCTAAATATATATCATCAATTCATACTTGATTATATTGCGCTTTATTATCTATTGGACTTGGACGACCAGTGGGAACTCGAATTGGGTTCTTCAGTAGTCGTGCGAGATGAGCTGGAAAATATGGGTATTCGCTCTGCTCTTGCAAGAGAGAAAAAAGGCAGTATGTTACAAACGTATGGCTTTCTCGCAGAGAAGATTCAACCTCATAACTTACTACCCGTCCCTAAGAGCCTACTCAAAGAAGTAAGCCAAGTTCTTCCTGAAAGAAACGATGTTGAGCATGTGTGTCAAGCAGTCTTAGGAAGGTGGGATTACTTTATAACAACGGATTTTAAAACTATTCTCATCCATACTGAGCAGTTAAAGCCCCTTGGAATAATTGCAGTTAGCCCGCGAGACTTTGTGGAAAATAACTTCATGACACTCGAACAACTCGTGAGAACACTCCATGGCTCTTGGACAAATCTTGAAGACGTTGCTATAGATCATGGATAAACGATATCAAAGCATCTAGGATGTGATAATGAGTAGGCAAATACAGCAGATAACAGAGCGTATCTGGCTACGGTGCTTCACACATTCGCCAAAATTCCCTTCGGGGAACTTCAGATACGCTCGTTCCGTTAGCATTCCCTCAGGCATAGAGAGTAATTTTTATCTCGCGAGTCGCTGCATGATCCCTTTAACGTACTCGTCCGCATTGAGATTCACGGTCTCGAATTCCAGAAACTTCTGTATCACCTGCTCCTCTATCCTTTTCAGACCGTTCGCAGTGCGCGCCTCCATCCGCAGAATAATCACCGGTGAGGTGTTTGAGTGGCGTATCAATGCCCAGCCCGTTTCATCTATAAAGTCGATCTTCACACCGTCGATGTCGTTCCCCTGTTCGTCCACCCGTCTTTTATACCGCTCAGGATGAGCAGCGGCAAGCTCGCGGTAATAGTTCTCCACGGCATCGCTCACCCGCTCCATCTCCGCATCGTTCACCACAGGGATCCGTATCTCCGGCGTGTTCACGTACCGTCTCAAAAAGTCTGCAAGCAGTTCATCAACCACTTCCGTTGATTTCCCTGAACGCAACTCTTCAGCAGTAAGCAGCAGAAGCTCCGAGAACGCGAATACCGCATCGTCCGCACGATTGTTCTTCGCAAAGTAGACATGGCCTGACATCTCGCCGCCGGCAACGGCGCCCATTTCATGCATCTTCGTTTTGATGAACGAAAAGCCGGTCTTGCACTCCACCGGTCTCCCTCCGTTCTCGGCAATGATCTCCTTGATCGCGTCGGAGCATTTGGTATCGTACACGATTGCTCCGCGCGGATGCTCTCTCAAAATGTGCTTGCAGAGCAGTGCGAGGATTTGCTCGCCGATGATCATACTGCCACTCGGCGAGACTGCGCCTGCCCGGTCGCCATCGCAGTCAGAGGAAAGTCCGATGTGCGCACTAGTGCGGACAACCTCTGCGTGCAGATCTTCCATGAACTGTGGTATTGTTGGATCCGGGAGGTGGTGCGGAAAATTACCGTCAGGCTCGGAATAAAGCTCGAACACCTCTGCACCTAACGCTCTGAAGAGCGGTGGTGCGATGACGCCCGTTGTTCCATTGCCTGCGTCGTACGCGATTTTCAAGCCTTTAAGAGGCTTACGTTTATCTTGGGGTAGTCGGTTAAGTTCTTGCTGTGCAGTCGAGAGCGCATCCTTTAAAGAACGCTTACCGGAAAGTGATTGGAGCGCTAACGCTTCCCAGCGGTCTCTTAAGATAATGTTCGCCGCGATCATCGCGTGATAATCCGGCAGCACATCTACCTCTTCAAGCTCGCCCTTTTCTATGCTTTCGAAACCGAGCGTGCCCGCTTCAACCGCTTCCTCAAACTTCAGAGCGGTTTCCAACATCTCACGTACATGATGCTCCGCAGCACTTTCAGTACCAACGGTGAACTTGAAGCCGTTCCATTCCTTCTCCAGGTGGCTCGCGGTCACTTCCACACCGCCGTCCGCGTCGAAGAGCCAGGTCGCAAAATACATCAGGGGTGTCGAGCTGACAGTATCCGCAGGTGCGATGTCAATGACCTGGACGCCTTTACTGAGAAGCGCGTCGGTAAAGGCATTCTTCACACGCGGCCCGCTGTTCCGCACGTCCTTGCCCACAACAACACGTAAGTCGCGTGCCTCTTTGTTACGATACCGCCGCAGCAATTCAACATAAGCCAGGCCGGTTAATCGGCAGAAATCGTCGGTAAGCTGCGAGTCTGCAAGCCCTCTTATATCATTCGCACGATATGCGGTCTTGTCTATTATCATTTTTACAATGGTGAAACGTCCCAGCCATGTCATTCCCTGATAAAATCCTGTTTACACTATGGGATTCATCAATGGATAATTATCCGTTGCTTTTCCGATACCCGGAATCAAATAAGGCGTATCCCCTATCTCATCTCCATCCATATCGTTCCCCCTGTAATCACTCCAATAATTTCCTTCATCTCCGTTATCCCAAAAATTACTATTAGTATCGTCAACTCCATTTAAATCGTTATCAAGGTTATTATAGTAAACAAGTGTGTTAGATGAATCGCAGATCGAGATTCCAGTGCCATAGTTGTCTAATACTATGTTTTTAATTATCTTATTATCTACGGATTCAATAAGTGAAATTCCATTGTTGTGGTTCGAACGAACATTATTTTCTGATAGTATGTTATCCCTCGATCTTGATATCTGTATGCCGTCCTCGTTGTTGTGAATGCTATTTTCGATTATCTTGTTATTTAGAGAGTCCGCTATTGAGATACCCCTATGATTGTTAGATATATCATTTATAGATATGGTATTGTTAATTGAGGTGTCACATATCAAGATACCACGCGCCTTGCTGTTTGATATAGTGTTTTTAGTTATCTCATTGTTAGATGAATGTTCTAAATAAATCCCCTCCCATCCGCTATTTGATACTTTATTTTCGCTCAGTATATTATTTGATGAATTCCACATCGAGATCCCGCAGTAATTTGAAAAAACGATGTTATCCTCAATTGTGTTAGAGTTAGAATAAATACTAAATCCGGAGTTTGGCCACACATCACCGCTGTTAATTAGTTTAAACCCGCTAACTTCGCAATTATCAGCAGTAATTCTTAAGACATTTCCATTCTGACGGGCATCAATAACTGGATGATCAGTTCCTTTTAAAATAACAGATTTATCTACATCAACCGTCTCATGATAAATTCCTTCATAAACTATAATTATATCTCCATCCCTTGCATCCATAATCCCTTCTTGGATTGTGTTCCATCTGTGGTTCACTTGCTCATCTTTAAAGTCATCATCAACATAGATTGTTTTTGGAGTTTGTATTTTAGTAGGTGGCGGAGTAGGTGTAATTGTTGATACGGGGATGTTCGGATTTAAGGGATTGGGATCATTAGGATCCCAGTAACCATCATCATCTGTATCCTTTTTATCTGGATCTGTTCCTGCAATTTTCTCTTGTTCATCGTTCCATCCGTCACCATCAGAATCCGGTATTGGTGTAGGAGTGGATACTGGTGTCTCCCTCTCAACACAGCCCGCAAATATCGCGACTAATGCGATTACAACTATAACTATTAAGCCTGCTATGGTTTTCCTTTTCATATTTTTATAACCTTTTGTTTTTGTTTGTATTTATACACAACACCTCTACTTTAAGTCGCAACCACTCCTCACCGCACTGAGGCACGGCACATCCATGTTTTTGGGACCTCTCTCATTTCAAATAGATTTCATATTGTCTCTCCACTTCCTGTCTTATTTTTTCGAAAATTTGATTACTATCCTTCAATAATCCATAGAATTTACTTGTGTTCGATTTATGATATTTCCCTCTACAAATTGCCCAGTCTCTCGCAAGTTCCTTCCATATATTAAGCTCCTTGATTCTTTCAACATATAATTCAATATTTTCAATAAAGGATATTGGAAAGGGATGTCCTACCTGAAGGACTTGCAATGCATAATCTATTTGGAATCGAGACGGATTCATTGATAATCGTTCTCTGAACGACACTTCATTTTTGATTAAATCTTTTTTCAAGTCAATATTTTTCTTTATTTCAATTGAGAAGCGTTTTAGTTTTTGTTGAACTTCAGGTAATATTGGAATAAGTTCTTGTTCTTTATTCTTCAGGAAATTAATCACATCATTAGTCATTTTGTTGAGGTTTGGTTTGTTTTGGATAATCCTTTCAAGGTCTATGAAATCCATGTTTGTTGAAATAAACCCCTTTGATTCAATTCTTTTTCCATCGTGACTTTTCTCAATAACATGTAACAATAATTGAATTTGCCCAAGTTCCCTAAGACATTTAGCATATCCCCATTCCTGATTGACAAATTGGTTGGTCAAGGCTTCAGTCGTGATAAGAACAATAAAGACATTGCACTTTTTGAAGTATCTAATTACTTTTTCAGTGAATGTTGTATCTCCTTCTTTTCGATCCTCAACAAGTTCAGCATGAAATGACTCAGAAAGTTCCTGATTAATCTTTTCTTCCAATTTTTTTGCTATTGTGTGGTCTCCACTAGCATAACATATAAACACATAATTCATATCTGCTTCTGTTCCCATTCCAAATCGCCTCCTTCTCTTCCATTTTTATGCTTTTACCCCAAGAGCCTTTCTCTAAAGTAGTCTTTATTTGCCTTCATCATTTAAACCAATAACTTTAAACCTTTATAAAATTAGCGCATACCACTTCTCCCGCTCCATCCAGCTTAAATCCTTCAATACACGCTGGCACCACCACCGTTTCCAGTGGTCTCAATTCTATCTTGTTCACGTTCGTTTTAAGCGTAACCAGCCCCTGCATACCGGTAACCACACAGAGTCTTCCTCCTGTACTGATGCTTACGTCACCATACACCTTAAACAGCCGCAATTCAAATTTATCGCCGTGCAAAAGCTGGTAGTCCTCGAATCCGGCCTCTTTACGCAGAAGTTCAGACTCTGTCTTCAAATCCTTGCCCAATCCCGCCTCATCCAGCTTCAAAACGTTCATCGCATCCTTCAAATGCAGTTCACGTCCCCTGCCGTAGTCGTAGAGCCTGAAGGTTCGCTCCGATGCCGTGCTGACCTCGTATAACTTTGTTCCCGCGCCTATTGCATGAACGACACCCGCAGGAATGTGGTACGTATCACCAACGCGTGCATCAAACGCATGTAAGAATGAAAGGAACGTTTCGCGGTTAACCGCGTCGATAACGTCCTCTGTACGCATCACGTTCTCAAAGCCAAGATAAATCTTCGCAGCCCTCTCCGCCTCTACAGCATACCACGCCTCCTCCTTACCAAACACATCGCCCATCGAACGCGCGTACGCATCGTCCGGATGCACCTGCACTGAGAGATTCTCGTCCGCTCTGATGATCTTGGCAATCAGCGGGAATTTCTTTTTTAAAGCGGCGTCGGCACCTACGATCTGCTCGGGAAACAATAACGTCAAATCGTCAAGGGTGAGTTCGTGCTCCAGCTCCAGGTCCAACTCAGCGTAATTCCGTGGCGAGACACACCACAGCTCGTACCCCCACGGCTTCGGCTCCACGAACGGCGTTATCGTAAAGGGCCGTTCAACAGCAGATTTCAATGCTTCATCGCCTGATATCAGCGTCTTCGCCACGCACTCGAATCGCTTCTTCGTGTCTTCCTTCTCATCGTCCGAAACGCCGTTCAGCAGTTCCGCTACGTCACACAGCGAAAACTCGTTCTCTGGCAGGCACGTGTGCCACCAATTATCCTTAGCTCCTTTCTCCTCGCCTATCCGTATCGTAAGCCTTATTTTGCCTTTTAACGGATGAAATACGTCCGCTACCACGCAGTCCTCCACGTCGAGTTCCCCCTCGTCAACCACGTTGTAAACAACGCATCGCCTACCTCTTATGCGGTTCAGCGTCGAGTTAACAACGCACGCCTGCTCGAGCTCCGCGTAGTTCGCCATCGAATGCACGACTACGCTCTCCTTTACCGACCCCTCTTCAAACTCCACATGCTCATAGATCGAACACGAAACGTTACAGCCCCCCTTAACTGCGCAGACCTCAACACCTAAAAAATCGCGCAGTCTCCGCCCGACTTCGTCATCTCCCAGAAGCTTCATCATACTTCTATAATAATTCGCATTCGTCCCGAAATCCTCCCAGATCGTCCTATCGCTTAGCGGATAGCTCCTTATAAGTGTTCGTGGTTCTGCACGTGCGAGTTCGTTCTTTATCCTTCCCGCACGCTCGCGGAGCCAATTGCTGGCCTCGTACTCGGGCGATATCCAGGTCTGCCACAGCTCGTCTGAGTTGAACATGCCCTCCCGTGCAGCGAGCGCATCGCTAAACGCATCGAGCAGGCTTTCCGCCGCAACGCCGCTCAACGCGAACATGCCCATATTCACCATCACGTCGCCTTGCCACGTCTCCACCAGCAGCTTCGCCACTTCGTAGTTCCGTGTGTCCTCGAAATCAAGCAGTTCGCACCCGTCATCCTCCTCAGCACCTGCGTCCGCATTTGCAGACCGGACTATCTGGATCCCATAGGCACTCGCAATCTCCTCGGTAAGCTCAGTCTTCAAGCCGAAGAGCATAACGTGCGTCTTATCCGCACAGGCCCGTATATCTTCCGCGCGATCATCGAATAGCAGGAACTGATCGCCCCACGTTACCAGAATACGAGCGGGAAGCGCGTAATCCTGGAACTGCTTTATCACACCCTCCAGGAGCGTAAGCTTGGGCACTTCAATGAGCGCCTTGTTCTTCACCGTCATCGTGAGCAGGTTTCTGGTGCCTTCGCCCGCGGTATGCACGATAAGCACACTTTTGCCGCGCTTTACCGCCTCCACCAGGTCTTGCCCTATCGCCCTACTCGCATTCTCGATCGCGAAGAGCGTCCCGAGCCCGTTACCAGCACGACCGTGCCAGTCACTCTCGTAAACCGGCACGAAGATAGAATCGCGAAGTACGTCCTTTCTGAACGGTGTGCACGCCAACTTCCGGGCATCTGAATTGTCAGTAACAACCACCACAATATAATCGAACATTTATTTCCGCCAATTTTTTATACACGGCAATCACATTTAAATGTAGCCCCTACTGAATGAAAATGAAGATAAAAGCGAAAATCACGATAAGCGGCGAAAATGCAGAGCTGGCAGCGATTCCTCTGATGCACGATAATACGGATACGATGAAAACGGCCGTAACGAAGAGAAGTGCAGTCACCTGTTTCGAATCCGAGAAGATCGGGTCGGTTATAGCGAGCGTGGACGATTATTTGATGAATGCCAAGGTGGCCGAGGATATCGTAAAATTGGCGGTGGATGAAGATGACGAACGAGAGTGAACAGCCCAGGGATATGTGGTTTAAACTAAAAGCCAATATTAACTGCAGCAGTAGTCTCAGCGGAAAGGAAAGTGAGATAGAGGTCTTTGTGGACGCGTGTAACACGGACTTATTGAAACGAGGTGCGCCACGGGATTGTGGCGCTAATATATCGGCATGGCACGTTTCAGCTGAAAATTTTGAGGTGGAAATTGATTCCGACCGCTTTGTACGGGCGCATGACGCTCAGCTGCGATTCAATAAAGAATTTGGTAAAGTGATAGGGAAGCACCACATCGGGATACGTGGTGTGGAATTGAAGGACTACAAAATCACGCTTGAATGGAATGATGAAGACTGGTTTAAGAATGAGCAATTAGCGAAATTACAGAAATTGCCGTTTGTCAAATCTATAAAGCAAAGTAAAATAGGGGGGGGTAAGATGCTTTTAGAGCTCGATTTGGATGTTGATGAATCCGCGCTAGATAAAAGGATCCCGGATCGGCTCATACGGTTAGTAGAGGATAAGAGGGACGCTGCCCGGTGGAAAGGAAAAAGTGAGCACTGGGAACTGCTCTTCGAGAGTGATAAGAAGCCGTTCCTTTTCGATAAGGACCCCACGGAGGAGATGCTGCAGCGGGGTTGGATACAGCATGCCGCAGGCAGGGGTCAGTACATCTACGGGCCGCAGTTAACTAAAATTTTCAGAGCGTTTGAGAAGATATTGCTTGACGATATTCTAACGCCGTTGAGCTATAAGGAGATGATCTTCCCGAAATTCGTGGCTTGGGACGTCTGGAAACGGTCGGGCCACGCGAAGGGGATCTATCCGGAAGCGTACTACGTCTGCACGCCGAAGACGCGAGATCCGGAATACTGGGAGGACGTGATGGATTATTTCAAAGTGACGAACGAAGTCCCCGTCGATATGATCATGGGCAAGATAGAGAACGTGGGCGGGATGTGCTACGCGCAATGCCCACCGTTTTGGGTCTTCCTCCAGGGTAAGATCCTGGCGAACGAAACGCTACCGATCAAGGTCTTCGATCGCTCCGGGACCTCGTACCGCTATGAGAGCGGCGGCCTTCATGGTATCGAGCGGCTCGATGAATTCCATCGTGTGGAGATCGTATGGATCGGGGATAAGCAGCAGACGATAGCGCACTCAAAGGAGTTGCGGGAGAAGTATCGCCACATATTTAATGATATCCTTGACATCGAGTGGCGTGAGGCCTGGGTAACCCCGTGGTTCATGGCGCAGGAGGGCAAAGCCGGCCTGGCTGAGTTGAAAGAGGTAGGAACCGTGGACTACGAGGCCGTACTGCCGTACAGCGATAAATGGCTGGAATTCCAGAACGTGAGCGTGAACGGTGACAAATATCCGAAAGGCTTTAGCGTGAAGCTGCAGAGCGGTGAAGAATTATGGTCCGGGTGCTCAGGCGTGGGCCTGGAGCGCTGGGCTGCGGTTTTCCTCGCGCAGAAAGGGTTGGACCCCGAGAACTGGCCTGAGAAGTTCAAAGCGGTCGTTGGCGAGCTGCCGGAGGTGTTTAGGTTCCTTTAAACCGTGTACCTAGTAGTAAGTAAGAGGTGATTTGGATGGATAAGAAAGAAGGAGTGAAAGAGGAAGAGAAGGAAATACTGCAGATATTGGAAGGGAACGCACGGCAGAGTGATGCGGAGATCGCACGGATGACTGGCATGACCGCGACCGAAGTGAAGGGGATCATCGCGGATCTGGAACGCAGAGGGATCATCAGGAAATATAAAGCGGTGATAAACTACGAAAAAGCAGGAGTAGAGATCGTGCAAGCGCTAATAGACGTTAATGTCACTCCCGAACGTGATACGGGCTATGATTCTGTTGCGAAACGGATTTCGCGGTTTCCCGAAGTTAAATCGGTGCGGCTTGTTTCCGGCGAGTACGATCTTTTGGTACTGGTGACGGGGAAGACGATGCAAGAAGTCGCGTATTTCGTTGCGGAGAAGATAGCACCGCTGGAACAAGTTCGTAACACGCTGACCCATTTCTTACTCAAGACGTATAAGGAGAACGGCGAGATATACAGCGATGAGGGGCAGGGGAAGCGATTGGCAGTGACGCTTTGAATAATTGTAATTGCAATTGTAACTGTAACCATAATCGTAACCGTAATTGTGAAAACGCAAAATCCAAATCATGCAATAACAAAACACTTTTTATTCTTACGAAGACTACAGGAGCTAAAAGGAAAATGGGCATGATGTCTGAGAGAGTTGCCGAGCGGGTAAGGCAAATGAAGGGCTCGGGGATACGGGAGTTCTTCGATATCGCACAGCAGATGGAAGGTGCGATTTCGCTGGGTGTTGGCGAGCCTGATTTCGTAACGCCCTGGCGCATACGGGAAGCGTGCATATTCTCTTTGGAGAAAGGGTACACCTCGTATACGTCTAATTGGGGGCTGCTCGAATTACGCGAGGCACTTTCTGATTCGATTTATAAAGAGACCGGAGTGTATTACGAGCCCGAAGGCGAGCTGCTGATAACCACGGGCGTGAGCGAAGCGGCTGATCTGGCACTTCGCGCTCTTATCAATCCTGGCGACGAGGTAATACTTCACGAGCCTTCCTATGTGAGTTACAAGCCGTGTGCGGCATTCGCTGGCGGGACTACCGTATGCGTACCTACCAGCGTTGAGGACGAATTCAAGGTGCGAGCGGAACAAATCGAGGAGAACATAACGGATCGCACGAAGGCGATTATCCTGAGCTATCCGAACAATCCCACCGGGGCGACCTTGAGCAGGAAAGAGCTGGAAGAGATAGCCGATGTGGTGACTGAGCACGATTTGCTCGTTATATCCGACGAGGTCTACGACAAGTTGACCTACGATGGTACGCACACGTGCTTCGCCGCACTCAATGGGATGAAAGAACGAACGATACTGCTGAATGGCTTCTCGAAGGCCTATGCCATGACTGGCTGGCGATTAGGCTATGCGGCAGGCAATAAAGAGATCATCGAAGCGATGATGAAGATCCATCAATATGTAATGATGTGCGCACCAATTACGGCGCAGATGGCGGCGATCGAAGCGTTGCGATGCGAGGACGAGGTGGAGCAGATGGTAAGTGAATACAACAGGCGGCGGCGAGTAATGGTGGACGGGCTGAATACCCTTGGCTTGAGCTGTTTTGAGCCAAAGGGTGCGTTTTATACCTTTCCTTCTATTGAAAGCACCGGGCTCACCTCGGAAGAGTTCGCAAAGCGGCTGCTTTTCGAGGAGAAGGTGGTCGTCATACCCGGAAGCGTATTTGGTGCGTGTGGCGAAGGGTTCGTGAGGTGTGCTTACGCGGTATCGCAGTACGAACTAAAGGAGGCTTTGGAGAGGATAGAGAGCTTCGTGGACGGGATCAGGTAATAGAATAATGCACAAATAAGCATCCTTTCCAGAGAAAGGTTGGTTGGGTTGAAATGATAGAGATATGTATATATGGTAGAGGGGGACAAGGAGGGGTTACCTTAGCAGAGGTGGTCGCGCATGCTGCTATCCAGGAGGGTAAACATGCGCAGTCAATGCCTGCTTTTGGACCAGAGCGACGAGGGGCACCAGTGCTCGCGTTCTTACGCGTGGATGAAACGGAGCGGGTAAAAATAAGGACAGAGATCGCAGAACCAGACGCGTTAGTCGTACTTGACCCGGGGTTGCTTCAGGTAGGCGATGTCGTTTCGCGGCTTAAGAAGGACGGAACGGCGGTGATCAATACGAAGAAATCACATGACGAGATGAAAGCGGGAATCAATGCGGGACGCTTGGCAACGGTGGATGCAATGAGTATCGCGAAG
>DATKXZ010000034.1:0-27360 GCA_035528755.1 Desulfobacteria bacterium
ATGAACCACTAATATAAAAATCAACCGGTTTTTGCACGTCCAATAATTCATAGACACGTTAACACAAGCTGGAAGGATAGCAAGTGAGCTTTAGATCTAAGTGTATTCTATCGATTCGTAGATAATTGTTGGACAGCCTCATTAAAGAATAAAATGGTTTCAATTATGATATACGCATTTACGCTTCACAAACCTTCTCAAATATCTCTTTGACCGCTCGCACCGCCTTCGAATCCTCCGGAAGGTCCACGATCGGCTTCCCTACCAGATCGTACGCGCGTATGTGCTCGTCTTCCGGCACCATCCCCACGAGTTCAACCCCGCTCTCTTTTATTAGCTCAGGCAGCACGCGCTGCACATCCTCATCCTCGGTCACCTTGTTCACGACCAAGTAGATGCGCCGCACGTTAATCTGCAGCTTCTCCGCAAGCTGCTTTATCGACGCTGCGGTATCAATGCCGCGTTTCGTCGGATCGCTGATCACCAATAGCGTGTCCACATCCCGCGTCGTTCGCCGGCTGAGATGCTCCAGACCCGCTTCGCAATCGATCAGAATAGTGGAAAACCTTGAAGAGAGCTTGTCAATGAAGTGCCGTAACATATCGTTGATCAGGCAGTAGCAGCCCGGGCCCTCGGAATGCCCCATCGCCAGTACCGAGAACCGGGGCGTGTTGACCATGATCTCCTCGATCTTGTATTCGATCAGCATATCGGTCGGCATCTCCTCGGAGAAAAATACCTGTGACGGCGACGCGATCTCGTCCCGGATGTCCCCGATCGTCTTCTCTACGGTAACGCCCACGGTGCTTGGCAAACACGTTGCCGGGTCTGCATCGATCGCCAGCACTCTTCCTTGATCCTGCTCGGTGAGGAATTTCAACAACAGCGAGGCTATTACCGTCTTGCCCGTGCCGCCTTTGCCCGCTACGGCGATTATTCTGCCCCGTTTCGTCATTGTTACCCACTTCTCCTTCTCAGCACGTATCACAAAATCTTAATAGATTCTTGTTACTTCTTCTACATGAAAAGACCCATGCCCGCAGCAGCACCGGTTTATCTCGACACGTACGAACGCGGTGAGCTTGACGACCGGATCGATAAACTCATGGCTCTACTGGACGAGTGCAACCTCTGTCCACGCGCATGCGGCGTGAACCGAAACAAAGGCGAGAAGGGCTATTGCAACTCGAACAGGCATCTTAAAGTCTCCAGCGTGCAGCCGCATTACGGCGAGGAGGATGTTCTGGTCGGGATCTACGGCTCGGGCACGATATTCCTCTCCAACTGTAACCTCGGCTGCATCTACTGTCAGAACTACGACATCAGCCACCTCGGACACGGCCAACTGATGACGGAAGAGGAGCTTGCGCGGAGCATGCTCAAGCTGCAGAACATGGGCTGCCATAACATCAATTTCGTCACGCCCACCCATTTCACACCGCAGATCGTAAAAGCGTTGAAGATCGCGATCGAAAACGGGCTGCACGTGCCGCTCGTGTACAATTGCGGCGGCTACGAATCGATAAGCACTCTCGAGTTATTGGACGGTATCGTGGACGTCTACATGCCGGACATCAAATACAGCAACGCGGAAATCGCGGGGAAATACTCCAATGCGCCTGACTACTTCGCGGTCTGCAAAGCAGCGGTGAAGGAGATGCACCTGCAGGTGGGCGATCTAACCGTGGAAGACCGTGGGATAGCGGTGCGAGGACTGCTGATACGGCATTTGGTGCTGCCGAACGGCCTGGCAGGCTCTGACGCGATCTTCAAATTCGTGGCTACCGGGCTGTCAAAAGAATCATATATAAATATAATGGCGCAGTATAGACCTATGTACGAAGCATATCGGTATGAGGAGCTGAACAGGGGGATAACTCTGGGCGAATACCAGGAAGCACTGGCACGTGCGAAGAAGTGGGGTTTGCATCGAGGGTTTGAAGGCTGAGCCGAATGAACATGGCGAGAAATAACAAGGACGAGATAAAGTTTCTGGGAACCGCAGGCGCGCGATTCGTCATGATCACGCAGTTTCGGTCTTCCGCCGGCACCGTTCTGAGCGTAAGAGGCACGAATCTCCTCATAGATCCTGGCCCCGGCACGCTGGTGAAATTCACGTCCTCCCGGCCAAAGCTCAACCCCGCTAAATTAAATGCCATTATTCTCACGCATAAACATTTAGACCACTCTAACGACGTCAACGTGATGATCGAGGCGATGACTGAGGGCGGATTCAAGCCTCGTGGCGTGCTGCTCTGTCCTACCGATGCCTTGAGAAACGAGGGCAATGCGGTCGTTTTGAGCTATTACCAAGGGCTTGTGGATCGTATCGAGGAGTTCAAAGAGGGTGAAAGCTATACGGTGGGTAACCTCGAGGTGCAGACGCCGAAACGGCATTTACACGGCATCGTTGACACCTACGGCCTGAACATAAAGGTACAGGGCGAACTTTCGACGCTCGTATCCTTTATCGCGGATACGCGCTATTTCGATGGCCTGGAGGACTACTACGACGGTGACGTGCTCGTCATGAACGTGGCGATGTATAAACGGCGAGAAGGAGTCGACCACCTCAGCGTGAAAGATGCGAGACGAATCATAGAAACGAGGAGGCCAAAGGTCGCTATCCTCACGCATTTCGGCATGACCATGCTCCGAAATAAGCCCTGGGAGATCGCGAAGCAGCTCGGCGAAGAGACGGGCGTGGAAGTAATAGCGGCACGAGACGGTATGAAATTCGACCTCAGCCCGTTTGTTTAAAATCCTTCTTTCCAAATCTCTATGCGTTTAGGCGTTTTATTTCTACTGGCAGCTCTAGTGGTAATCGGGAGAGCCATCTTCAGGAAAAAGTTTTTGGGAACAAAGATGAGAAGAGAATAAAAGAGTAAAAAGGAGACGATACTGACATACAAAAACAGCTCGAGGTACTTCAATGGATCCACTGACGCACTACATGGCAGGTTATATTCTGGGACGCCGCGGTAACGCCGGCGAGGCAGGCATACGCGTTATCACGCTCTGTGCCCTGCTTCCTGATATTGATATCATTGAGGTAATTGGCGGATTAGATCTGTTTTATGGGCTGCACCGAACCGTGACGCATTCGCTTCTGAGCGCCCTTGTAATCGCCTTGATCATGACCGCAGGATTTGCCTCTTGGAAAGGTAAAAACAAAGCGCTTCACATCCTCCCGTGGTGCTTGGTTGGGACTTTGAGCCATTTGTTTTTGGACATGTTCTCTTACAACACGTCCTTTCTTTCGATTTTTGGCGTTGCTGCGGCACAAAGCAAACCTGCCTATCTAGAAGGCGTACAGCTCTTCTGGCCTTTGTCAGAGGCACGATTCTCAGTTGTTAATCTGGGGATGCTATCCCAAGAGAGCACGAACGTCATGATAATCGCCATTTTCTGCTTGTTTGTGGGTAGCATGCTCGGTGGAACGTTAAAAGGGTCAAGACCGTGGAGTATATGGACGGACCCGATTTATGCCAGAATGAAAAAGAACGAATACTAGCTCAGCGCACTATTCCGCCTATCTCATCACTTCTTCGTTGCGTGTTATCCCGTTTATGAAACGTGGTTTCCCGATCAGGCTTTCCCTTGACGAATTATACTACTGTAAACCTGGTTCCCAAAATCCTTTATCATTTCTTTCAGCTTGCCGCTTTTTATCAGTTTCACGCCGCCGAAAGCCATTATAATGCCCCCTATGGTATCAACAAGGAGATCCCGCATCGTATCCTGCAAGCCCCACTGCTCCTGGGTTCCGAAGGATAAGTCGATTGACCACTCAAGAAACTCCCAGACAACGCCCATGGCCATCGTAAAAATCACCACGACAAAAGCCATCGCATAAATATCCATGTGGAGCCCTTCCCAGTACTCATCCAAAATATAAATAACGACAAACGCCAAGAAACTCACCAGAACCGATGAAACCAGGTGCGTAATATGATCATAGCCCGGAATGATATGATATGCGTTAAGCACACCGCCACCGATGTGCAAGAAAAGCGTCGATGCGATCATCAGATCAAGTTCCCACGGCAGCGTAATATTGTAATCGCGCTTGAGGAGGGTTGGTAAAAAACTAATCACTATACTCAAAAGGCAGGCAAAGGAATAGACCCAGTCTTTTTTCCACAGCGCGATGACAAGTAATATCGCCATCACAATCCGGAGCGTATATGATATTGCAAGATTCCTCCGATAATCATCTACTTCTTGTTCTCTCATGAGCTCTTACTCATGCCGCACGTTTTGTGATGCTCTTAAACGTTTCCTCAATCGCTCTTTAGGGGTTCTTTAGGGTTGATAATAGGTATGGATATGGGTAGTGATATGTAATCAATCGCTCATACTCTTTATAAAAGTAGGTGGTAGGTGTGTACTCCTCTATTGCCCCGCATCCGGCCCGATCGATGTATCGCTCAGGTGATTCTAGGAGAAATAGGCAGTACCGTTTTCGTTACGTTACCATCCTCTTTATTACCTTGTCCATAATACAGCTGCGCGAGATAATGCCCACGAGTCGATCGCCGTCCATCACGAGTAATCGACCAACACCCGCTCGCGTCATCTTCTCTACCGCATCAATAATACTTTCTTCGGGGCGGGCGCAAATCAGGCAGGTGCTCATTCGATCCTTAACTCGACAGGTATCCCAGTTTTCTTCGTCCACGCGCAGCAAATCTTTGAGCGAAATAACGCCGACGGTCTTACTCGCCTTATCCACGACCGGATAGCCCTGATGCTTATACCTGTTGATCAAGGAATCGAACTCTTGTAACGTGGCATCTTCGTTAATTGTTATAACGTCTGTTTCCATAATGTTGCTAACCGTGAGATTCCTAAGCCACCCATGCCCGTCTACAATTTTTTTGATTTTTGCCGGTATTTCTACCATCCCATTACCTCCTTTCTTTTTTCTCGTCCATTCTCATCTCATCATCAATCAATCAATCAACCGTGCCTCTTTTTCCGTTCTAACAACACCAGAGTCCCGGGCACCACCGTTAATGCCGCAACCATACAACATACCACCCCAATTGCCAACATCTTACCCATATCCTGCATCATCGGTAGTTCCCCGAGCGAGAGGCACAAAAAGCCCGTCACCGCCGCGATCGTCGTTATCACCATCGGATAGAAGACGTTTTGGAGCGTATTCACCATGGCCTCTTCTCGTTCGTACGTTCGCAGCTCGTATCTGAACCGCTTCGTTACCTGAATCCCGAAATCGATACCGATACCCATGATCATCGCCATTGCACCTGATGTCATCGGTGTTATCTCGAATCCTATTAAATAAAGCACCCCATAGGTCCATACCGTACCGAGAAGAATGGTGAGTAACGGGATGAGCCCGTATTTGATCGAGGCAAAGAGGATTATGAGAATGATGATGATGAGCGCGAGACTGATCGTGGAGGTTGTTTGCATCGTCCCCGCTGCGAGCTCCTGCATCGTTATGTCTTCCACAAGATCGCCGGAGATCTCCACCTTCACGCCCGGCGGTTGATTTAGTCGTATCACTTCCCGTAATTCCGCAACGACCTCCTCCCCATCAAGACCCTCCAACAGCGTCAATCGCACCACACTGAGCGTATAATCATCGCTGATGTACATGCTTAGCTGCTGCGCTACCAGCTCATTCTGCGCCGCCAGCGACTTCACACTCCGTAAGGAACCGGGTATCTTACCTCCGTTCGCACCTTTTATCACGTCTGCCGCGCTTTTTGCATTGATAACGCCGTAAATGAGCTTTGTACGCTCAGCGAGCGCATCAACATACCGTAACACCTCGGGGTCGCGCACATCCCGTATCTCATTGGACTGCGCATAGCTCGGATCGATCTCCACGACTATTGTCGAACTGGAAAACGTGCCGGCAAATTGGTCTGATATCATCCGAAGCGTCTCGATCACCTCTATATCCTCGGGAAGCATGTCCTCCTGTGACATCCCCACAGTTTGCATCTGCGATGCATAGTATCCGAAAACGATTGTTAGGAGGAGAAAAAGCAGTAAGAGAAGGGCTCTACGATAAGCCACGAACTCCGCATACTTCTTCAAGAGCCCTCCGCGTCGGCCATTCTGTTTATTGCGCATCGCCCACCTCCTCGCCTTTTGCCCATTCGTGGAGCCACTCGGCTAATTTTTTCGATTTGATCTGCTCTTCAAACAGGATGAAACAGGGGTTTATTATAGTGGCAGTAAGCCAACAGAACGTAATCCCGAGAGCCAGCGTCTGACCTAAGTGCTGAACCATTGGCATTAAGGAAAGTGTTAAGGCAAGGAAGGCCGCAGCGGTCGTTGCACCGGAGCCGAAGGTTGATGCACCGATATTTGATACTGCAATCTTTATTGATTCCGCGGGTTCGTACCGCTGACGTTCTTCATAATACCGTGATACCATGAATATCCCATACTCGACACCCAGACCGAGAAGGATAGCACCGATCACACCCGTGGCGACTGATATCGCTATCTCGAGAAACCCCAGTGTCCCAAAGGTCCATATCACCGTGAGAATCAGTGGAAGGAAGATGATAAAGCCCCGCGAGATTGAACGCTCCAGCACCACTAGTAAGCCCAAAATAACGATTGCTGCCGTGGCGGTCGTGAGTACAATGTCGCCTTTCAGCAGCCGTACGACTTCAGCAATGAGCGGTGCAATACCGGTTATTTTATAGTTCACACCTGCAGGCGTCGTAATCGCTTCAGTATCCTGCTGTATTATCTCTTGTATCTCCGCGACCTTCTCTTCATCCGTGCCTACCGCGGTATCCGCATAGACCAGCATAACGCTGTAATCACGATTGAAAAATTGCTCAGAACCGGGAACGGAGGTTAAAACACGTTTCACACCCGCGATATCGTCAGGGACGCCGTCTTGAAAGATCGGAGCCACGGACCGAACGCCCTCTATTAGTGGCTCGTTTTCCAGCCGTTCGTGTAATTCAACCACGGATCGGATTATCTCAGGATCCCGTATGTCTCGCGGTATGTCCTTTGTACCCGTCTCTTCATCTAACGTAACCGCGATAACCAGGAATTCTTCGCCTTTGAACGTGCTCGCAAGCTTATCCGCTAACTCGAACACCGGCACGTCCTGCGGCATTTCCTTCGTCAGATCGCCCTGGAACTGCAGAAGCGTCATGCCATAGCCCAGAAACGCCGTTATGAGCAGCGCCGCTACGATTATCTTCTTATAATGCTGGTACTGAAACGTAGCCAGCCGTTCCAATACTCGTTCTACACTTATCTCCCTTTTTAGCGACATCCCGTCAACCTCTTTCCATCACTCCCGCTACGAAGTTCACCAGTCAGTCCTCAGTGAGCAGGATCTATACCCCGTTTCTTCTCTTCCGTCCTGCACTGATGATAAAGACGAAAACGAGTGCGAGAAGCGAGAACAGAGCCTCAAACCCGGGTACGGAAAAGCCTTCTTTCTGAGAACTGCCTGACGATACTTCCACTTTGATCTCCTTATTGAAGATATACACATTATCATCGCCCAGGCCCCGGTCTCCGGTACATCGTATCTCTATGCCCATGGGATAGCTTTTCGGCACCGCATCCTTATCCACATCGAACTTCAGGATCGCTTCGCCCGTTTCGCCGATCTTCAAATTACCTAAAAAATCACTCTTTACGTCGTAGTCGAAGGGCACATCCGCCTCCCCCGTCATCCGTATGCTCGCCGATTCCGCCTTCTCTGAACCGATATTCCGTACCGTTACATGCAGTACCACGCCCGTATCCGCAGCGCTCAGGCTCTCGGGTTCCGTATAATACGAAACGATCTCAAAGTCCGGTTTTGGCTTCACCAGTATCGTTACCTCCCGCAGCACCTCGTATTCCACGCCATTTGTATCCTTGTAGGTTATCTGCAGTGGTATACTGTGTTTACCTGCTTCAAGGTTGTCTGCGATGTCGATATGGAATACTGCCTCGCCCTTTTCACCCGAGTTTAACCGACCCAGATAAGAACGATCTGTGCCGGACCATGAGGGTTTGAATTCAGTGTTGAGGAGCACGTTTACTTCTATATCCTTTGCCGCCGCTTCGCCACTGTTCTCTATGACCGCTCGTATTTCAACGTTCTCTTCTCCCGGTCGTATGTCCGTCGGGTCAGTGGACACAGCGCCGACATTGAGCACGCCTTCTCCGATAACGTTGAAGGACAACCCTAAGAGCGCGGTTTGCTCAGGACCCGTTACATAGCCTTCCGCAGGATCGAAATAGTATTCGCGCCACGAGCAGTTCACGGGAACAGGATAAATGCCATTAGGCGCCTCTTCCTTTACATGCATGGTCACTGTGATGTCCTTTGAACTCCAGGAGTTCAGCGTGTTTATGTGCAGCACGGTCGGCCCCACGAGCGATAAGATTTCGGTGCCTTGAAACGCCAATCGAATATCCTTTGCGTCCTGGCCTCCGTTGTTCTTCAGCGTCACGGTAACCTCGCTCGTGTCACCGGGATGGAACTCGGTAGGCGTCACGTCCGTTATGGTAACGGATGAGAACGATCCCGCACTGGTAACAGGAACGACGTACGGTAAAGTCAGGGGAGAAAGAGGCGAAAAGAGCACGAATAAGAGCACGAAACCCACTGTGCAGCGTGCAACCAGCTTTTTTCTTCCATCCTCAGTCATCGTTCTATTTCTTATACTTCTTATTTTATTCTTACTTGCTTCCATTTTTAGCACCCGCCTTATAACCAAAAAATTTTTGTATATAATCTTCTGCATCCTCTGTACCCTTTTCCACTAGCTCACTCAAATTTATATCTTCGAGTGCTCTGGAGAAAATGAGTACAGCGAGTTTCAATTTCTTTAATTCATGCAGAAGCGCGTAAAAGTTATCTCTCACTTTACCATCTTCGATTTTATCCACAGTCCCCGATAGCGTTTCAATCATCGGATTGATCATAGTGGTAAGAAGTTGCTCCAAGTGCGCACCAAAACCCTCAGTCAAAGAAGTAGCAATAGAATAGTGGTTTTCCTTCCCCTCTCTGCGTACTTCAATCTTGTGCACCATCTCCAAGATCTTCAAACATCGGCTGATCAATCCCCGACTGTAGCCCGTGCCTTCTTCTATCTCCCGCTGCGTTACGGGGCAGGACTTGAAGAGTAAGAAGCCCCAGACACGCCCCACGGACTCTCCAGTACCCCATTGCTTCCCAATCTTCACCAGTGAATCTAACACTTCATGCATCGCCTCTTCACTCATCTTAGCACCGCCATATTTTACTTTTAACTAAAATGTAAAATCACAGTATTTAAAGGTCTGAAGACAATCGAAGTTGAAACTACGACCCAGGGATCTCTGGATTGAGCCATTTACTTGCTGTTCTTCGCTCGGTTGGGGACTCTCCTCGCTTCATTCTGTCCACATAGCGGCGCGATGCACTAAACGCGTTCAGCTCGCAACAACGAATCTATCAACACTAAAGCGACCATTGCTTCTGCCACGGGAACTAATCGAGGGCATATACAGGGATCGTGCCTGCCCGTTATTCGTACTTCTACTTCCTCCATCTTCTGCATATCAACGCTTCGCTGCAGCTTTGCTATAGAAGATGTCGGCTTCACGGCTATGCGGCAAACGATGGGCTCGCCCGTCGAAATGCCGCCCAAGATCCCTCCTGCATTGTTCGTTCTCGCTCGTATCCTGCCTTCTTCCATGTAAAACTCATCGTTCATCTCGCTGCCCTTTAGCTTTGCAGCGTCAAAACCAGCGCCGAGTTCCACGCCCTTCACCGCGCCGATGCTCATCAGAGCTTTCGCGAGTTCCGCATCCAGCTTATCGAAGACCGGCTCGCCTAACCCGCTGGGAACGCCGAGTGCAAGCACTTCTACAATGCCACCAACACTGTCGCCTTCTCCCTTTACCTCTTTTATCAATGCTTCCATGCTCTTCGCGGCTTCTAAATCAGCGCAGCGCACGGCATTGCTCTCCGTATTCTTCGTTATCTCCTCAACGCTCACTGCTCGCGCTCGTATTCCGCATATTTCCACGACATGGCCGATAACCTGCACAGCCCGGCCCGCTAAGATCTTCTTTGCTATCGCTCCTGCAGCCACGCGTGCAACGGTCTCGCGTCCGGACGCTCTTCCGCCGCCCCGGTGGTCCCGAATCCCGTACTTCTGTTGGTACGAGAAATCCGCCTGGCCTGGTCTCGCAATGTCTTTTAGAGGCTCGTAAACGCTTGAATCTACATCCTTGTTCCATACAAGCATGGAAATGGGCGTGCCAAGCGTTTTGCCGTCAAAGACGCCAGACAATATCTTTACCGTATCGGCTTCCTTTCGCTCCGTTGTGATGGCACTCACGCCGGGTCTTCTGCGGTCCAATTCGTGCTGTATGTCCTCTTCCGCGAGTTCGAGCCCGGAAGGGCAGCCATCTACCACCACACCCAGCGCTTCACCGTGCGATTCGCCCCAGGTGGTCACCCGAAATAGCTGCCCGAAAGAATTGCCTGACATGGTAGTAAAAAAGGAGTTATGATTCATTATAAGTTAAACCTTTTTGCTCAGTCAATATCGCTTTTGAGGGTGGCACGTGTATTATGCGGCAGATTTGAAGCGCGCTTTACCGTAGCAGCTCTTCCCGGGCGATTATCATTCGCTGTATCTCCGAGGTGCCAACGGCGATGCCGAGCACTTTTGCGTCTCTGAAATACCGTTCCGCGGGACACCGCTTCGTGCAGCCGTATCCGCCGTGTATCTGTACTGCGTTTGTGGCAGCGCGCTGCGCGACTTCCGAGGCGTAAAGCTTTGCCATGGACGCTTCTTTCGTAAATCGCTCTCCCCGGTCCGCGAGATAAGCGGCTTTGTACGCGAGCAATCGCGCGGCTTCTATCTCTACAGCCATGTCCGCAATCATGAATTGAACCGCCTGGAAATTGGCGATTGGCTGGGAGAACTGCGTTCGCTCGCGGGCGTACTTCTTTGAAGCGTCAAGGCACGCCTGCGCAATACCGACGCCAATGCTGCCCATTGCTACTCTATCCCGATCCAGAGTGGCCATAGCGATCTTTAAGCCATCGCCTTCGCTGCCCAGCCGGTTCTCCTCAGGGACTCTACAATCCTCAAACACCAAATTACCCACAATACAACCGCGCAAGCCCAGCAGATTCTCAGTCCCCGCAAAAGAGAATCCTTTCGTCTTTTTCTCCACGATAAACGTGCTCATCCCCTTCCGTCCCCTGCTCTTGTCAGTGTACGCCAGAACCACGTAGATGTCTGCAACCGCGGTATTCGTAATATACGCCTTCCTTCCGGTGAGTACGTAGTCGTCGCCGTCACGAACAGCGGTGGTTTCGATAGAAAGGGGATCGGACCCGGCACTCGGCTCTGTTAACGCGAAAGCGCCCAGTTTGCTGCCGGTACAGAGCGGTCGGAGGTATTTCTCCTTCTGTGGCCCGGAACCCGCGTAGAGGATAGGAAAGCTGCTGATGAGTCCGACGGCGCTCAGGCATCCAATACTTGCACTTACGCGAGAGAGCTCCTCTACCAGTACGGTATAGCTCAAAAGCGATGCATCCGCACCGTCGTATTTCCGCGGGCACGGCAACCCGAAAAGCTTGAGTTCCGCCATTCTCCGCACGATATCCGAAGGGAACGTCCCTTTTCGATCGATCTCAGCCGCTCGTGGCTGTACCTCATTCTCGGCAAACGTTCGCGCTCTGCTCTGAACAGCCTTCGCCTCCTCCGTCAATTCGAATTCCATTTGCCTCACCACGGTCCTGCCTTTAATTTAAAAGAAGAGCGTTACCAAAGAAATCTTTTATTAAACGCGGGTATCTTAATGATAGTGGATTAATGATAGTGGAGCGAGCTAAAGGTTAGAGAGCAACGCATTCGTGCGCAGTAAAAGAAAGAGCGGGGTACGCAAAACGAAGAAGCCATCTGTGAACATCGGAATGATCGGGCACGTAGATCACGGTAAGACGACGTTAGTGAACGCGTTATCCGGGGAATGGGCGGACAGGCACAGCGAGGAGATAAAGCGCGGCATCTCTATTCGGCTGGGCTATGCGGATGCGATCTTCAGGAAATGCCCGGTTTGTGCTGAGCCGGATTGTTACACCGTAGAGGAGGTTTGCAAGCATTGCGGCACAGAGACGGAAGAGCTGCGGACGGTTTCTTTTGTTGATTCGCCGGGGCACGAAGCGTTAATGGCAACGATGCTCAGCGGTGCGGCGATAATGGACGGCGCTGTTCTGCTTATTGCAGCGTCCGAACCGTGTCCACAGCCGCAGACGGAAGAGCATTTGATGGCTCTGAGTATCGTGGGCATCGATAAGATCGTCATTGCGCAGAACAAAATCGACCTCGTCTCGCGTGAGGAAGCGATCGAGCACTATAAGCAGATAAAGGAGTTTGTTAAGGGTACCATTGCGGAAGAATCGTCCATCGTGCCTACATCGGCGCAGCAGTCCGCAAACCTTGATTTATTAATCCAGAGTCTGGAGGCAACAATACCGACACCGCAGCGTTCCGCAGATGAAATCGCGAGGATGCATATCGCACGCTCATTCGATGTTAATAAGCCCGGGACGCCGATACGGGATTTGAAGGGCGGCGTAATCGGCGGCACATTACTCAAAGGGAGGCTGCGAAAAGGCGATACGCTGGAGATACGGCCCGGGCGGATGGTGACAGCAGGCGGCAAGGCAACGTGGGTTCCTATCGAAACGGAGATAACGTCGATCGTGGTCGGTGGCGAGCAGGTGAACGAGGTAACACCCGGCGGACTCATCGGTATTGGCACGAAATTGGATCCAAGCATGACGAAGGAGGATTCGTTAGTGGGCCAGTGTGCAGGCCAGGTGGGATCATTACCTCCGACCTGGGATAAACTAACGATCGAATTTCAGCTCTTCAAGCGTGCTGTTGGTGTGACAAAAGCGGGAGACATCCCTCCGATTAAAGTGGGCGAGTCTATCATGTTGAGCGCCGGAACCGCAATCACAATCGGCGAGGTGAAGCGGGTGACGAAGAAGACGCTTGAGGTAAACCTGAGCAGATCGATCTGTGCAGAAGAAGGCTCTCGTGTGGCAATCGGGCGGAAGATAAGGCAGCGCTGGCATTTGATCGGTGCGGGCGTTATAAAGTAACGGAAGGGTTCCCAGGCTTCACTTTGCTTTGCTTTGCATGGCACACTGCGATGATGAAGACGATGGTAAGCAATCGGATGCAGGATAAACCTCACCGCTTTGGATACCTTGAAGGAGGGCTTTCGGTTGTAATTAATGTCGTCCTCTTCGGATTCAAGTACTGGGCGGGTAGTAAATCCGGTTCCGTAGCGATGATCGCCGATGCGTGGCATACCATGTCCGATACGTTGACGTCGCTCATCATTCTGGTGAGTTTCTGGGTCGTATCGCGGCCCGCGGATAAACTTCATCCGTTCGGCCATGGACGAGCGGAATCCATCGGCGCAATCATCATCGGTACGCTTCTCGGCGTGATAGGGTTAACGTTTTTCAAAGAATCGATCCTGAGATTGCAGCACTATCAGGCAGCGGAGTTCGCCACCTTGGGTATACTTGTGTTTGGTGTCTCGGTGATCGTAAAAGAGGCACTCGCGCAATTCTCTTTTTGGGCAGGAAGAAAGATACAGTCGCACGCGCTGATCGCGGATGGCTGGCATCACCGCAGTGATGCAATCGCATCGGGCTTGATCGTCATTGGCGCGTTAGCCGGCGCGTATCGCGCGTATCTGTGGTGGATCGACGGCGTTATGGGTATTTTCGTATCACTATTAATCTTATACGCGACCTATAAGATTTTGAACGAAGCGGTGGATTCATTGTTAGGCGAACGTCCGGATCCGGTAATCGTAGACAAAATAACAGAGATGGTTAGGACGAGCGCTCCTTCCGCATCCTGCATACATCATTTACGTATGCATCGCTATGGCGACCACATCGAATTAACGCTCCATATAAAACTGCCCTGCGAGATGAATTTGAAAGAGGCGCACGACCTTGCCACACAGTTAGAAAAGGCGATAAAGAAGGAAACGAACGCCACGTCGACAATTCATATAGAGCCGCGTACTAAAGTTGAAGAACGTAACCTCCGTCAATCGGTGTAGCGGCTTTCCTCTTTTTGGCTTTTCATCCCTCTTCACTTCACAAAGAGCACTACCGCAATCAGCACTTCGAACCAGTTTATTTATCAGAGATGAGCGCCGAATGGTTGTTATGCAAACGCTCTCGCTCTTACACATCGCGCCGACATTGGCGGCGTTTTTTGATATTAATTTACCCTCACCTGTTCAGCCAGCCAAGCAAATACTGAACGTTATGAACGCCCGCAATCCTTCTGTCGTTGTTTTAACAGTGATAGACAGCCTTGATTGGCAGCTTTATGCTGATTTTGCACCGGAGTTAGAGGTGCTGCATGCGCTTGCGTCGCACGGGTTATTATACGAGTGCGAAACGGTAAGCACCACGACAACACCGGCAATTGCCTCTATTCTCACCGGCTTGTTAGCGGACGAGCACGAGATATTTACGAGTGAAGATGTGGGCACCTCAGCGGTGAACTCGATTCTGGAATTGCTGGACGATGCAGGGAAGCCAACTGCGGCAATACTCGAAACTGCGGGTACAAAACCGCTTGTCGGACGAATCAGCTACGTTTGCCCGGTAGATGATCGTGAGGATATCCAAGAATACGACGCTTTGATAACTTCACACGCCGTTTCTGTATTAAAAAAGCGCGAGGTGAGATTCGTGTTTGCTCATCTCCGTGTCATTGATCGGTTTGCACATCGCGGCAACGATTTACGGGTTGCTGCGCACATAACGAACGAGAATATGAAAGAAATCGCACAAGCCGTCCGCGAGCGGAACGGGATGCTGCTTATCTGTGGCGATCACGAGGCGCATCTGAAAGAGCGGAAAGCTTCAGGAGGGAAACCAGCAGTGCCGTTGATTATTGCGTGTCCTTAAGTGTTTGGTAAGAAAAGTAGAATTGAGAAGGATGGTAGCATCAGAGATATTTATAATGCTAAGAAAAATATATGGATTGTGGTGAATAAAATGGCCGAAATAACAGAAGAAGAGATAAAGGAGCATCTAGACAATCTCGTAAACGCTCTCTACGCCCTCTCGCCGACGCGAAACTACGTATTACAGCTTTTAGAACTCTTGCCGAAAGATTATCCAAAAATGGTCGATGCGTATCCAAGACTCTTTAAGGACGAAGAAGTCAGGAAACGATTAAGAGATGTTTTAGGTATTAGAATGGCTGAGGATGTCGAGGTGGGAAGTGACTTGGCATACAAACTTCAGACAATAAGTGAAAATGTTCGAACACAATTTTTTGGCAGTTATAATTGGGAAGAGCAGCAAAAAAAGCTGAGCGAATATCTGGGCAGAGATCTAGGTAATTTACCAAATGTAATTGATGAGTTGTGGGAGCTGCGGATACAGATTGCTGTTTCAGAACCTCTATATGGTGCAAATTGCGAGAAGATTATGAGAACAATGGTAAAGAAAGGAGAAAAGAACCAGTATTTCTCAATGGATCTCGCAACGGTTATGGACGAAACGGGAATAGACCGCAGTACGCTTTTAAGGGTAAAAAGTTTTTTAACAAAGGATATAGGGATACTGGACGACCGCTCAGAAGTATTTAGATTTCATTCCGAATTATCAGAAAGAGAAGCAGTTCTCAAAAAATATTTTGAAGAATAAATGGAAGAAAAGCTTCAAGCGGAGGAAAGGTCAGAAGAAGAAAGAATAAACAGAAGGATAGCCGAGAAAAAGCGTAAACTGAAAACCGGAGAGAAACAAGAGCCAGTAGAGGTCAAACGGGAAAAAAGCTATCCCCCTGAAATTAAAAGATTTGATAGAGTGGAAAGGACCGAGAAATTAGACCCCATCATCTTTCACCTTAGCAGAAGTGCTAAACTTAAAGTCCCCACTCTCAAAGGATATTCTAAAGAAGAGGAGCCGAAAAAAATCGACTACATTACATTATGCCTCATTAGAAGTATTGAGCTTAAAATTCAACCTCTAAGGGAGTATCCCAAAATAGAGCCTAGTGGTAAGGTTAGACCGGTGCTTATTAAAGGGGAAGAATATTTACCTGCGTTTAGAATTCCTGAGTTAATTGAAGAGACCGCTATAAATAATTTATCTTTGATTGCTCCAATAAAGGTTTTAAAACCCGATGCAACAACAATTGCAATCCCTAAGGTCAGGTTTGAGAAGATTCTGCTCCCAAACTGTATTCTTTTACAAGGAAGAAAAAGACAGTTAGAAGAAGACAAAGCGGGGGCAGAATTAGAGACTGGAGAACAGACGATAGCAGGGGTATCTGAAAGCCCTGGTGGTGAACCAGAAACAGAAGAAATTCCTCACTTCCTTGATCTATTATTTCCAAAAGGTAGTGCTGGAGAAATTGAATCGGGTGAACCAATGGTGATCTGTCTCGAAGAGCCTGAAGGAGACAGTTATATTGGTACTCTAAGGACAATCTGCAAGAGAGTATATCGGGAAAAGAAAGGGGGAAAACCGAAACCAACGATATTGTCGCATTTAACCGATGACTTTAAAAGAGAGATTACAAGATGGATGGAAGCAAAAGATAGGATATTTTCTATTCAATTGAGTGAAGATGATTGGAAAAAATTAGGCGAAGATGATTGGAACCATATTTGGGATAGAATAAACGAGTTGTTTGCTCAGGGTTTTGGCTTCATAATATTTAACAAGCCCATTTATTTCTTCCCAAAAAGTCATCAGATAAATATCATAAATATAAAACTCCCAAAATTGGATTTAAAACTGAAAAAGAGCATATCAAGCATGATTTGGGGATTTCTAAATTTAGAGACTGCTGAAGAAGATACATTTGATTGTGTCTTTGAAATTGCGAGGAAGAAGTGTAAAGAAAAGTTGGAAGGTGTTGAAGAGCCGTATATCTCTGCTACAAAAAGGCACAGAGAAAAGGAAGAATCGAATTTACATTACACTATTAAGCTATTTTTAGTCAAATTCTTAGCGAAGGAAATGAAATTAAAAAGTTTTGATAGAATAAAGGAAGAAATTAAAGTTGAAGAAGAACATAACGATGTATATCCTGATATTTATGTGAAACGTTTATTAGAAGTATATGAAGTTGAGACGCTTTTTGGAGAAGGGAATCACTCGATCAAAAAAATAGATGAGACTATTGAAAAATATGAGAATATGGGGGATATTAGGAAAGTAAATATCGTCCTTGATAACCTGACACTTTTAAGACATATAAATGAGTTAATGAAGAAGAAATTATTGCATAGAGATCTTCAGAAAAAAGGGAAAAGAAGCTTTGATCTTGAATTTTTAACGCTTAGTATGGAAGATTCAAGTCTTATGGCTATCAATAAAGTGGCTAAAAAGATCAACGAAATCGTAACAGAGAGAACCCTATGAGACTACCAGTCCCACCGGAACCTGTTGAACTAAAAAAAGAAGCAAGAAGAAATCTTTATAGTTTAAAGCTAACACATAAATTGCCAAGTTACCTCTGGAAAGAAGGAGGATGGTCTGAAAACTTTAAGAGAGAAGGATGTAATTGGCAGTGCTTTCTTAGATTTCATTCGCGGGTTGGGCAGGAGGTGGATGAATGGATTATAGGTGACATCAGTTGGAAGGAATTGATTAACAAACTCGAAGACTTTACGGAAGGCATTATATTCAGATTTTTATCTAGCAGGCAAAATAGAAGAGGAGACATTGGATGATTTTTACGATTGCTGCAATCAAAAACAAAAATGCACACCCCTAAACAAAAGACTAAATTCACAAAAATCGGCGTCGTCCTCACCGATCCCGAGGACTGGACCGCCCAAGCATTCGTAAAGAGCGTCGAGAAACGAGGTGCCAAACCCGTGCCGATAAACCTCGCAACGCTCAGTGCTTCTCTTTCATCGTCTGATTTCTCTATTTTTAGCACCGATTTAAAAGACGTGGAACTTGACGCGCTCATCGTCCGGGACGTCGGTATCAGCTTTGCACTCGAGCAGATCTCGTTCAAGTTTGACCTGCTCAGACAATTTGAAATGGAAATGCCGGTTATGAACTCCTCCGAGGCAATCCAGAACGCCGCAAATAAATTCCTATCATTTTACCGCTTCAAGCAGGCGCAGCTCCCGATTCCTCGCATTCTCGTTACCGCAGAGCTTGACGTTGCGCTGAAAGCACTCGAAGACTTTGGCAGTGCGGTAGTGAAGCCGATCTTCGGCAGTCAAGGGAAAGACATTATTAAACTTGAAAACACGCAATCTAATTTAAAGTCGAAGCTTGAAGCGTTACTGAAGAAAAGAGGCGTGCTGTACGTGCAGGCGTTCGTGCCCAATCCAGGCCGGGACATTCGCGTATTTGTGGTCGGTGAGGCAGCGTTGGGCGCGATTTACCGGGTCTCGGTCGGTGATTCGTTCGTGAGTAATCTAAGTCAGGGTGGCACTCCAGTTGCCTGTGTGGTAACCGCCGAAATGGAAAAGCTCGCGGTACGTGCGACAAAATCCGTCGGCGCGGATTTCGCGGGTGTCGACCTGATAGAAGACGAAGAAGGGCTGATGGTGCTCGAAATTAACGGCACACCGTCGGGGAAAGGCATTAACCAAGCGTGCGGGATTGACGTCACCGAACGGATTGCGGATCTGTTGTTCGAGCGGCTTGAGGATAAAAAATGAAGTGGGTTTTAAGTTGATAGTCGCTAGGTATTAATATATTTGGAAATGGGGACGTAGTGTGTAAAAGGATGATTGGAGAGAATGGAGTTTCATCGAGAGGGAATAAAATGAATATTCCAAATCGTGAGAATTTTCTTAAAGGCTGCGAGGAATATGGAAAACGGGAAAAGCGCGATGCTATGTACAAAGTGGCGACAGACTTATTACGGAAATTTTGGGGCAATCCTGAAAATAGAGCAAATGCATTGGGGGTATTACTCTTAACGTGGAATCAAGCATTTTACAGATATGGCGCTTTTGATTTTAATGAACTTGAGAAATGCATAAATGATAATTTTGAAAAGATTGTGAGTTTTAGGAATAGAAAAATCTTTGATTTATCGGATTCAGATAGAGATGATATAAAAGATTTATTTAAAAAATTCCTCGATGCATTACAGTGCGATGTAATTAGATTTCATGAAAACGAGAAAGATATAACAAATTTGAAAGAAATACTCGAAAAGTTGGAAGTTACATTTTCAGGAAGTAATCTTGAGACAATTAGTAAGTCGATTCCTAGTAAATACGAAGCCAACGCTTCCTTAGAATTTGTGAAAAAGAAAAGCAATTCCAAGAAAGACTATTTCTTCTTCAGAATCAGTTATTTTGAGGAAAAAGAAAAGATAGAGATACAATCGTGGGGTGAGCGGAAAAAACTCATTAGAAAAAGTCCTGTAGCGGTTGCTAAAGCCCTACATCTTCTGGCACCCGATTTTTTTCCTCTCTGGGATATGGAAATAGCACAGAAAAATGGGTACCACTATAATAAAAATCCTGATGAGAAATATTATAACTTCTGTGAAGAAATAAGAAAAATAGCAGAAATAGTAAGGACTTATAGTGGAACACCGAATAAACCACTTTTAAAACTCATAGATGAATACAATTATTCAAAATACACACAAGAATGGATTAAAAATTAAACGCCTAACAAAACTCTGGGCCCCTTCGGGGTTTTACCCTAATGGTTTGCCTAACAGCAGATAAAAGAGAAATCTAATATTTCTCCAAATTACCTTCGGCAAACTTCATGTACCCGCATAACGTTACATGAAACAGCATAAAGATATCACTATGGGAACAGACACTGAAGAAATAAGATTCTTCCCGTTCTACAACGTTACGATGTGGTAAGAGCGGTAATATTTGAAAAAAATGAGAAAAAAAGCAGTTGAAATATGCATAGTAGTAGCGTTTGTATTCGCTTTTTTGTCACTCTTCTCTTTTGCTCTAATCGTAACACACGAAGCCGTTGCTCAATCCCCTGATAATGGCGCGCAAGCACATGTGATAATAGCCGAACTCTATCCGAACACGGCTATGAGAAATGAACCGGACGAGTACGTCGTTTTAACCAATCCCTGTGCCCACTCGGTAAATCTCGAAGGCTGGAGCATCACCGATACCGAAGGCACACTCGTCTTCCCCTCATTTGATCTTGCTCCAAACCAAACGGTCTACGTTACGCGAAACGCATCGGCGTTCATGGAGCAGATGAGCACCCTGATGAGAGACGTTACAAAACCTGATTTCGAATACGGTGCGGACTCCGATTCCTCAGTGCCACGACTGCAAACCACTGGCAGAACCTTCGCGTTGCGCAATACTGGTGATGAGGTGATATTACAAGATGAAAGCGGCAAAGAAGTGGATGTCGTGTTATTCGGCGAAGCCGTGTACGACGGTGCGGGGTGGCGAGCGGAGCCGTTAGAGAAGCCGCGCGAGGGAACGATCTTCGTACGAAAAGGGGCTCAGGACACGAATCGGTACGGAGACTGGCTTACGCTTCCTCTTGGCGCGTCCTATCACGCACCAGTGAAATTCGCATGCTCTGGCTCTGACAGTGCTACCGCGTTTGTCTCACCGGATTGCAGCTTCTCCGTGTTGCAGGAGGAACTAGAGAGCGCGTCTTCCTCGTTATATATCAACCTCTACGAGTTCGACAATCCTTACCTTACGGGCAGTATTATCGACGCCTTAAACAGGGGCGTGAACGTGCAGTTGCTGCTCGAAGGCAGCCCTGTTGGCGGTATCACCAATGAAGAGCGGTACATTGCGGAAACGATAGCGAAAAACGGCGGTGACGTTCGTTATTCCCGTGATTCGTACCTCAATCACGCCAAATACGCCGTTATTGACAACCGAGCACTCGTCGTAATGACGGATAACTGGAAAACGACGGGCGTACCCACGAACAACTCGTTTGGAAACCGTGGCTGGGGGATCGTGCTGAGGAACGAAGACATGGCGAAGTACTTCACAGACGTCTTCATCGAGGATTTCTACCGCGGTCAAGAATTCGTATCTGAGATGGACGGTACAGAAGCAGAAACCATTACCAGGACGATACCACAAGGCGTTTATGTGCCTGTTTTCGAACCGCGTACCGTTACGTGTGATTTCACGGTAATCCCGGTTTTAGCGCCCGATACTGCACTGAGTAACGCGACGATTTTAGGTGCGATACAGAACGCACAGGAGAGCGTTTACGTGCAGCAGTTCTCAGCCGGGAGATTCTGGGGTGACGGAGATAACACCTTCGTTGCCGCGCTGATAGAAGCCGCGCGACGGGGTTGCGAAGTGAAAGTGCTGCTGGATTCCAAGGATTATAGCGTCGAGGGGTCAAATGACAATGACGAAGTAGTCGCATGGCTGGAGCGGGTGGCGAGCGAAGAGAATCTGACCTTATACGCGGAATTAGCGGATTTAGACGCTTTGGGTTTGGCTAAAATCCATACGAAAGGGTTGGTCGTGGATGGTGAGATCGTCGTCATCGCATCCCTGAACTGGAACCCCAATTCCGCTCATAACCGGGAAGCAGGCGTTATAGTGGAGAACGAAGATATCGCATCGTTTTTCACGGCCGTTTTCCTGCATGATTGGAATGCGTCGGTACGAGGAGGGCAAGGAGAAGCACCGGTCGGAGAAGCAGCAGCACGCGACGGAAAAACACCAGTTAAAATGAAACTTGTGGGTGTGGCGGTAACGCTGATTCTCTCCTTCGTTATCTTCAGGATCGTGAAGTGGTATAAGCGCGTGTAAAAAAGAGCAGAGCAGATGAGAATCATACTGCACGTGGACATGGACGGTTTCTTCGCTGCCGTCGAAGTGCGAGAGAACCCGAACTTGAAGGGCTTGCCCGTAATCGTCGGTGGCAGAATCCAGCCGAACGCTGAGGAAGCCACCGAAGAGGGCGGCGAAAGGAAAATAAGGGGCGTTGTAAGCACGTGCTCATACGAAGCGAGAGCATACGGCGTGCATTCCGCAATGGCGCTCGCAAAGGCGTACAAACTCTGTCCCGATGCCGTTTTCCTCCCTGTGAATATGAAGCTCTACAAACAGGCATCCGCGGCGATTATGAGCATCTTGAGGACGTACGCGGCTAAATTCGAGCAAGTGAGCATTGACGAGGCGTATCTCGACATCAGCACCAAAGTGCACGGCTGGGACGAGGCACGAGCGTACGCGCAGGCGATAAAAAAGGAGATACTGGAGCAGGAAGGATTGACGTGTTCAATTGGCATCGCACCGAACAAAATCATCGCAAAGATCGCTTCGGATTTCGTCAAACCGGACGGTCTGACCGTTGTCGAGAAAGAGCACGCACGAGAATTCTTGGCGCCTCTGCCAGCAAAGAAGATCCCGGGTGTGGGCCCAAAAACCACCGCGCTCTTGAAACAGAGGGGCATCGGGACGATACAGCAACTTGCGCGTTGTGACGTGCAGGAACTCGTCACGCAGTTCGGGAAATACGGATGGCGACTTCATCAGGTGGCGCGAGGAGTGGACGAAAGCGAAGTGGAGGAGAAATGGGAGCGGAAATCGTTAAGCCGAGAGACAACTCTTGACGAGCACACAAGCGACCCGGACATGATAAACCGATGTATTGATGAGCTCGCAGAAAGCGTTCATGGCCACCTACTGCGAGAAGGGTTTGTCTTCAAAACGGTCGCAATAAAAGTCAAGTTTGACGACTTCACGGTACATACGCGGGCTAAAACGTTCAGGGCTATCCATTCTGACTTGCCCACACTTACGAAAACGGCGAAACAATTGATGCAGACCGCCATTCGAGAAAAAGGAGAAGGAAAGCAGGTACGATTGGTCGGCGTGCGCGTGTCAACGTTGGGTGTGCTTGACGCGAAGCAAAAACGGATCGTGTAATACCCGGGCAGTGAAAATGGAACTGTGTAAGACAAAAACAGGGATGCTTGCGATTTCGGATTATGTGGTGGCAAGATATCTGGCAAGCTATTTATAGGTCTGCGCCTTGGGGGTTTACGGGCAGCAGAACCAAGAGGAGATAAAAAGAATGGCACAGGCAAAAAATGGCGATACTGTTAAGGTGCACTACACGGGCAAACTGGAGGATGGCTCGGTATTCGATTCCTCAATCGATCAGGACCCGCTGGAATTTACTATCGGCGAGAGCCAGGTAATCCCAAGCTTTGAACAAGCGGTCGTCGGCATGGATCTGAACGAAACGAAAACGGTCAAGATTCCTGAGGATAAGGCGTATGGCCCACACCGCGCGGAACTGGTGGCGGAGGTCGATCGGAGCCAGCTCCCGGCAGACCTGGAACCAGAAATCGGACAGCAGCTAGAAGGCCGCCAACCGGATGGCCAGGTCGTAGTAGCCACGGTAATTGATGTTTCGGAATCGAACGTGACGTTAGATGCCAACCATCCCTTGGCTGGAAAGGACCTCACGTTTGAGATCCAGCTCGTCGCGATTAATTAAATAAACTACCTGTTTCGTCTCGGGCATGTGGATGGATGGGTAGGTAAGGTAAGTGGAAGGGTAGGTAGGCAGGTGGGTAACGGGCTCTAGGGTTTGTTTCTACGGATACTACACGTAACTACGGTAAGAGCGGGTAGAGATTCAGGAATCCGCGAGGATTCGCTCGACTATGCCCTGTATATCCTTTGCGATCGCTTCCTTCGCTCTATCGCCCGCTAGGATAACCGTGTTATCAAAGTAATCTTTAAGGGCCAGATACTGCTCCCGGACTTTCTCCAGCCGCTTCTCCTCCTCGAACAGTTCGATGTTATCTCGATTTTTGACGATTCGATCCAGACACACTCGTGGCGGTGTGTCGATAATAATGGTGAGATCAGGCGTTCTAAACCGTGCGTTGATCTGCTTTAAAAACTCGACGTCGTTATCCACGGAGCCAAAAGCTAAGGATGACAGAATGTACCGGTCAGAGATGACGATTTCATTCGCCTGCAATGCCGGTTCGATCTCTTTCTCCAGGTGCTCCGCACGATCCGCCGCGAAGAGCAATTGTAAGGTGAATAATGAGAACTCATGATCACGCTGGAGTACGGATCTTATCAGCCTCCCGATCGGCGAAGCGGTCGGTTCCTTGGTCAGCATAACCTTTTCATTTTTCTCTCTAAGGTGCTCTGCCAAAAGCGCTGACTGCGTTGACAATCCTGAGCCATCCAAGCCTTCAAAGACGATCAACCATCCCTTCTTCATGGTCATCATGCACTACATCCCCATAGCATCTCCCACTATTTAAAGCCCAGAAAATCACTCCGAACCCGATTCGGAAACCTCTGAACGGTCAAGCTCTTGCTTCCGGAGCTCATTGGCGAACCAGACCGTGCGCTGCGGGAAGGCGATCTCTATCCCCTCGTCTTCTAACGCCCTCTTTATTTTCCAGAGCAGCTCCTTTTTCACACCATACCACTCAGTAGACGGTGCCCATAATCGCACGATGATGTTAACCGCGTTATCGCCGAGGTTATCCACAAAAATATCACTCGATGGGCTTTTCAGGGTGAGCGGGTGCTCTTCATTGAGATTCTGTATGATTCCTATGGCCTTATCAGCATCGTCGCTGTATCGTATCCCCACGATATACTCAAACCTCCGGGCTACATGCTCCACGTAGTTCGTTATATTGGTCGTGAAAACTTTCTCATTGGGCATCCGCACGTATAATCCGTCAAAAGTTCTTAACGTGGTCGAAATAACGCGGATGTCTTCAACCACTCCTGCAATTCCCGCTATATTCACTGACTGCCCGATTTTCATCGGTCGCTCGATCATCAAGAAGAGCCCGGCTATCAGGTTGCCCACGACACTCTGACTCGCTATACCGAGCACTATGCCTGCGATGCCACCCGCAACCAGCAAACCAGAGAGCTTGATCCCGAGTATTGGAAGAACAGCGAGCACCGCGATGACAATGATACCGTAATAAACGACTTTGGTGATCACCTCGATGTGATACTTGTCTATCTTATCCCTGAGGCCCCTTTTAATATTGAGCGTTAAGCCTTTTGCTATGACGATCGCAATAACGAGAATCACGACAATTCTCATGAGATCCAGGAGTGTGACGTCCCCGTAAACCACCGTTTCGAGTATCATAAGCCCCACCCCATCAAAAATTTCGTTGACGTAACAGTGAGCTTCTTTGCGGTGTACAGTTCCATGGACTTCTTCATTCCTTGTTCTACGGGCGCGTCAACAAAATCCGTCTCTGCAAGTTTCCCGTGCAAAATCTTCATGGTCGCCTTCATCGTGACGCGGGCATCGTTATAATACATCTTCATCCCGTAGGCGTTGAAGATGGCTTTCGTTATTTTCACCCACTCTTTGGTCGCATTGGTTATGCTGAGTTCTATAACGCCCTCACAGAGCGGATCAACGGCGGGTAGAGAGGAATAAACGTTACTGCTCCAGTATTTGCAAATAACGCCATTTCTCGGATCGCCATAGAGCGTGAACTTCTGCCGTGCGAGTGTGAAGATATCAAGGACTTCAACGACGGTACCCGACGATATAAAAACGCCTATCTCTATGGGATACGTAATGAAGATTTTTTTCGCCCGCTCGGGTTCGACCAAAAGCGTCTTATCGAACTCGACAAGAAGAAACGAGGTCAGTTCCTTGGGCTTGTGCATCGGCTCGATGGGGTTAATGAGCACGTGACCGGTGCGTGCCAGAACAATTTTATCCACGCGTACACCAGCGGCTACGCTCTGGTAAATGAAGTTTTCTCCGTCCTTTTCAAGGGATAGCGAGACAACACCGCTTTCCTCAAGCCCAAAAGGAATATCATAGTAGCCGTACATGAGACCTCTTGCGAGATATTCTAATGTATTTCTAAATATAAAGACTTTAGCAAAGGAAGGGTTACATTTGTATGCTGAGTTACTATTAGAGCAAAGCGTACTGACGATAAAAGCGTGTGCTCCATTCACCAATAGCATTAGCATAAAGACGTTAGATTCTTAATTTCGGCCATTTCATTAACTATGAGAAGATGAACGAACGGATGACAAAAATACATCCAAACTAAAATTATGAAGTAAGCGAAACTAATATGTTTGACGAGAACAAACGTAAAGAAAAAGGAACGGGTTACGGTAACAGACAGGGGCGATGACGAACGGTACTGAAGAAGGTTTTGAGGATCTCGTAGGGTTTAAAGACGAGATTGAGCGTATCCAGACGGCTATAGCCGAGTTCGAATCGGGGCAGAAATCGGATATAGCGATCATAGCAGAGCCTTTCGCGGGACGAACCACGCTGGTCAATGCGGTAGAGAAGATGACCGCTCATAAGGTAACGAAACTGCTATTTTCATCACTTATCAAGAATAAAGATGCGGTACGGTTACCGGAAGAGTCAAAAGGCATCGTGATCGTTGACCATTGCCATTTCCTCTTTACGCGCGCGATCGGTGGTTTTGACATTCTCGATGAGTTCTTGAAATCCGTCTTATCCTCGGATAACCTGTTCATAACGACCTGGAACCTCTATGCCTGGAACTATCTTGACGAGGTGATCAATGTCGGCCAGTTCTTCCCCGTCCAGTTGAAGCTTCCGAAATTCACGACACAGGAAACGAAAGAGCTGATCTTATCACGCTATAAGGAGGACGAGATCCAATTCGTCGATGACGTTAAGTCCGAGAATCAAGCGTTCATTACGTTCAGCAGAGTCCCGGTCACGATAAAACCGCTGGGGAAAACCGTTAACATTCCGTCTATAACACTTAATTACAATCTGCTCAGATTCCGGTTATCGCGAAAGAAAGAGGTAAAAACGCCCGAAGACGTCATTTTTGAGCTGCTCAATTATTATTCAAATGGCAATCCGGGCGTTGCGGAAAAGATCTGGGAAAGGAGCCTCCAGTATCCCACGATCAAACCGAGTTATATAACGGACTGCTCCTTCAAGATCGAGCTGGATTATACCGAATCCTTCATCCTGTATTGCATCCTGTCAATGGAATCGGTTACAAAGGCGGAATTGGTGGCAATGAGCGGCGATAGTAAGGTAGAGGAGGTACTTTCTCGATTAGTCCAGCAGGATTTAATCACCGTTGATAACGGGTATTATTCGGTCAATCCCGAAGCCTTGAAGTGCGTAGTAGGGTACCTGAAGAAAGCGGGGGTGATCTGGTAGCATGGTAGATACGACGTTGGTAGATGTGCCATTGAAGACGATTAATTTCGGCACGATCCTGAGTGCGATTTTGATCCTTATCCTTGCGTATCTGATAACGCGCGTCATCGCGTATCTGCTCACCTGGTTATCGGAACGGGCAGGAGAGTACCGGATAACCGTGAAAATGGTGATACCGC
>DATKXZ010000035.1:0-27822 GCA_035528755.1 Desulfobacteria bacterium
AAGCAAAACATGAGCACGTGTCAGCTCTCTCGCGCTTTTCCGTCCCTTATTCACGAAAGCGCTGAGGTATTCTACCTCTTTCTCCGTAAGTCGTATTCGCTCCATAGATCATAGTTGGATTTGCTGGTTTATATTATTGTACAAAAACTAAATTGACAAGACACTAGTTTGAAGATAGAGATCCGTTCCCGTTTTGCGTTCGCATCAGCTTGAACGTTAGAAATGAGTGGCATCGTGTGTCCCTTTACCTCTTTTGCATCACAAGAAACACCGACCCGCGAGGGTCTCTTTTGAACATTTCTACTTCCTGTTGTTCCTTGTCAAGCACTTTCCGAGCTCCTGAGTCGTCACCATATTTCACACGAAGTTCCTTTATCCGCTTTTCCAACGGCTCGTAATACTCACGCCACCACGAGTCCTCAGACACGGTGAACTGCCCAATGAGCGCGTAGCCGCAACGTGAGATCAACTCCAGTTTCTTCTGTAAATTGCCTGGTTCGTCATGAACGACAAGGAATCCCCAGGGTTTGAGTAACCGCCGCCACGCTTTAAGGCCCTGTTCAAACCCGATGATAAATAGAGAGCCCTCAGCCCACACGATATCAAAGCTCTCATCAGGGAAGTCCATCTCAAACAGTGAGCTGTTCACCGGCTTAACCCTGTCTGAGAGGTCCGCGGCTTCTATCTTTCGGTGCAGTTCGTCCAAGTCAGGCTGGCAGATGTCCAATCCGATTATCTGCCCGTTGCTCAATCGCGCGAGTTCCATAGTTGGGAGGCCCGTGCCGCAGCCGATATCCAGAATATCAGGATCTTCCAATTCGGGCAGCATCTGGAATGCCTGCCTCGTGTATTTCGTGAAACGTTCCCTGAGACGGTCTTTCTGGAGCGCTCCTAGTACGTTTGCGGTCATTGGTCGCGGCCACGGTTACACTAAAATAAGTAAGAGGAAGTCACAGGAGCATACGCCCTCTGCTAGACTTCGATTAAGTTTTATTTATCCCTCTTTAACTTTCTCCGCACCCCGCGTTATCGCCTCCTCCACCGCTGCCAGATCCTTCATCACAAATACCCTATCCTTTCCGCTCTCCGTGGAATCGATCGAATCCCTCAGAATCGGCGCATACTTCTTGAATTTGTCTATCTTCACCGTGTACTCCGCGGTGTCCTCGATTGGAACGGGCTCGAACCCCTTCTCCTCGAGGTACGCTATCACTTTATTCCGCTCGGCAACGTTCTCAAGCTCGAAGCGGTAGGTCTCGCGATGATAATAGTCAGCCATATCACCGAAGATCTCACGATCGTCGAAAAAGTGTTTGAAGCACCACAGTTTCCCTATTTTGAAGATATTTATTCGTTCCTTTTTTACTTTCGCTGCTTGCCCACTCATTTCGTTCTTCTCTCCTCTCCTATTTTATCTTATAACTTAGCCCAAATCAGCAAAAAATATTACGATATAATTAGGTGGCTACGGCAAGCTATATAAGCTTTTTTATCTTCTCATCTGAGATGGTCTTTTGATACGATGCAAAAACTCGAGTTTGAAGAGGGCGATCGTATACGGATAAGAAAGGAGACCGATAGCGGCGTTGCCGTTTACGAGGGCATTTGCATGCCAACCGCATCGCGAAATATCGTTATTAAGCTTGATAGCGGCTACAATGTCGGTATACGCCCCGAAAACGTAGAAATAGAAGTTGTGAGCAAGGCAGGCGCGTTAAGCGAGCCGAAAGGTGCGGATAAAGTAGCAAAGGGCAAAATAGAAGAGCGTTTGCCTTCGTTAGCCATCCTTTCCACGGGCGGTACAATCGCCTCGAAAGTGGATTACCGAACCGGTGCGGTCTCTCCTCAGTTCTCTACCGAGGATTTACTTGAGGCGATCCCGGAATTGGGAGCGATCGCGAACATCAAAGGGAAAGTGGTGTACAGCATACTGAGCGAGAACATGCGCGCCGAATACTGGCGAAAGCTCGCTGCAGAGGTTTATAACGAGATAAAAAGCGGCGCAGACGGCGTAATAGTCACGCACGGCACGGACACCATGGGCTATACCGCCGCCGCGCTCGCGTTCATGGTGCAAACGCCCGTGCCGATTGTCCTTGTCGGCTCGCAGCGCAGCTCCGACCGCCCGTCCAGCGATGCAACCATGAATGCAATATGCGCTGCAAAGGTTGCCTGCAGCGACCTTGCTGAGGTTGTGGTGGTGATGCACGGGAGCACTTCAGACGATTTCTGCGCTATTCACCGTGGCACGAAAGTGCGGAAGATGCATACCTCCGCACGTGACGCCTTTCAATCGATTAACGACGTCCCAATCGGAACGGTGCAGTACGTCGCGAACGACGTCGAGAGCACAAGGGTAGAATTCTCCGCGGCTTATAGTAAGCGTGGCGAACGCGAATTGGAGCTCCGTGACAAGCTTGAGACGAAATGCACGCTCATAAAGTCCTATCCCGGCGCCGACCCTGCGATACTCGAGTTCTTCGTCGAACAGGGCTATAAAGGCATTGTCTTAGAAGGCACGGGCTTGGGGCACGTGTCCGCCGAATGGATTCCAGGCGTTACGAAAGCGGTAAAACGTGGCATACCCGTGGTGATGACTTCGCAATGTTTATATGGCGCAATCTGTGATAGAGTTTATAATACTGGTCGTGATTTGCTTCACGCCGGCATAATCGAGGGTGAGGACATGCTGCCGGAAACTGCTTTGGTAAAGTTGATGTGGGTGCTGGGTCAGACGAGAGATATGGAGGACGTGAGACGCATGATGCATGAGAACGTTGCAGGAGAGATAAAGGGGAGACGTGTAAAAACGGACTGTTTTAGTAAAGGTTTTTCGGAGGAAAAAAGTTTATGAAGATACTTGCTATTGATATAGGCGCGGGCACGCAGGATATAATGGTGTACGACAGCGAGAAGGGCTTTGACAACGCTTACAAGCTCGTTCTGCCTTCTCCTACGCGCATCTTCGCCGATGAAGTACGGAGATGCAAGGAGGATGTGGTTATCTTTGGTGACACGATGGGCGGCGGTCCCTTCACGCATGCCGTTCTCGACCATCTCAAGAACTACAACGTTTACATGACCGAAAGTGCCGCACGAACAATCAGAGACGATTTAGAGAGTGTTAAAAATCTGGGGGTTGAGATTATCACCGATGAGGAGTTCGAGGAGTTGAGTGAAAAAGCGGCGCCCATAAAAATATCGGACTTCAATCTTCAGCTTTTGCCCACGCTCGCGTCCTTCGGTGTCGATACCGCTTTCGACGTCATTGCGATCGCCGTTCAGGATCACGGTGTGGCACCACAGGGCGTTACCGATCGAGAAAATAGGTTCCGGTTAATCGAGGAGAAGCTGGGCAGTGGCGTAGAATCCTTCGCGTATCTCGATACTGTACCGGAGAATCTGAGCAGGATGCGCTCGATATATCTGGCGGTGAAACGGTGGTTTGATGGCAACTTACTCTTAATGGATACCGGACCTGCAGCGATCTTAGGCTCACTCGAAGATGACCAGGTGAAAGGAAAGCAGAAAGCGGTGTGTATAAACGTCGGAAACGCGCATACCATTGCGATGTCCGTGGACGAAGGCCAAATAGCCGGCGTCTTCGAGCACCACACATATCTCCTTGACAAACCAAAGCTCGAAAACTACATCAAGAAACTCTCCGATGGAACGATAACCTTCCAGGAGGTCTTTGATGACGGCGGACACGGCGCTGTAGTAAAAAGCGAAAACCAGCCTGAGATCATATCACTGACCGGTCCACGGCGAGTGGCAATGAAAGGACTCGGCGTCTTCGCCGCGCCTGCGGGCGATATGATGATGACCGGCCCGGTTGGCTTGATAAAAGCCGTGCAAAGTCTTCTCTAAGTTAGAAACTACACTTGTCTACTGCTCCTCAAGATAGCGGCAACCTCGGATTTGCTGTGGGCACACGCGTTCCAGAAGGTTTCTATGCGCCTTCAATTCCTTGTAAATTCTGATCTGTTGATCGTTGGAGAGCGATCTCCATGCCGCTTTGGAATTCTCAAAATCACCTATGACTATCGAAACTTGTTCGGCAGCGCTTACTAAATGATCCTCTATGCGGTGCTTTTTCTCTCCAATCTCATCAAGACCGTTTATAACAAGTATCAACTCGAATTCCTTGCTGCCATATTTACCCTTGTAAATTCTCACTCTTTCTTCGCTCTCTTCTTCAATTACTTCTATTTTGCCCGTTGCAAGTTTTCCAAAATCTTTTTGGATCCTCTCATAGATTTCATCTAGAGAGTCGTCTTCTTGATCCATCAAAATCAGAATTTTGCGAATGTTCCCTCTTCTCAGGTATAGTGGGATTACATTAATGAAGCCGTACCTCCTCTCCGTTTTTGGTTTTACTATCCCAGCAATTCTGTCACCGTTTAAATGAAAAGCAACTATGCTGAAAGCAATATCGTCAGGAGTCCCGTTACCAATTACCACAAGCGTATCCAGATTAAGAATATCCACATTTCCGATAAGAACGTCCATCCTGATCCTCTTCGAAATGCCCGCTATCTTTGCAGCTAATTTACTGCTCGGTTCTAACGGATAGAGTTTCATAGTAGCAAAGGCTCCGCAACCCTTACATCAATCCCCGCGTCCAGATACTCCTCCATCTCCTTTAAATCGAGCTTTTTAGTCTTAAGATTGCCCTTCTCCAGCGAAGTCAGATAAATCGCTGTTTTCTCTTCGTTTAAACTGGCGATTGTTCTCGCAGCCTCCAAACTGTGCGTGGTAATGATAACCTGATTGCCGCTTTCAACTAGATCATAGAACCATTCAGCGAGTTTAAGGAGCATTCTGGGATTAAGATGAGCTTCAATGTCATCCCAGAGCAAGACCTTTGGTTTCTCCAATTCGTAAAGGATCCGTGCAATTATGTAGTTCTGGGTACCTTCGCCAAGATCACCAAGTCGTATCCTCCTCCCATCTTCCAAAAACGCATAAATCGCCAGTTTTTCTCCAAGATACGGTTCTATTGTTATGTCTCGGTAATTATCATAAACAAGCCCAGAGACATCCTCAGCAACGTTTTTGCAAATTCCCAAATTTATGATTGATGCCCAATTCACTCTTAAGTATTCATAGGCCATCTTGACCAATTTAGAGCTGAATAAGAGCGTATTATCCAATAGTCTTTCGTATAGATTAGGATACAGCTCTCCCTTATGAGACATATCCATTTCCCCTAATCTGTTGACTTCTACCTCTTGACCATCGATTGTTGTAATCCGAACTGCGGGTACTACACTCTTGTTCGTAGCGACCCAAATATGCTTTAAATTTTGGAGTCTGATGAATTGAAGAAGATACTCCTCGCCATCCACGTTACAGCCTATCTCAGCTTGGTTTGCGGTATAATTGTAAAGTAAGAATGCATATCCCTCGCTATTGAGCGTCTCATGCATTGAATGGACAACTTCTGTTGCAGAGTTTAATTGGCCAATCACATAAGGAACACGACGGAACGGATTGGGAGCTAAGAACAACGCTTCAAGAATGGTCGATTTCGCGGAGTTATTCCCTCCCAAAAGAATCGTCAGTGGAGCTAATTCTAGCTCTCCTTCTTTTATTCCTCTAAAATTTATGAGTCGCAGGTTCGTTATCATAGTCGTTGCTTGTATGTAGTAGTAAATAAAGTTTACGGTGACTATTGACTGGTGACCTTTTATTTTCAAGATTTAAAATGCATAAAAAGACGCTACAAGAGAAAAGGGAAAAATGATCTTAAAATCCATCATTCCGTTCATTGCGATTGGTCTGTTCCTTCTGGCGCTCGTGTTACGTAAAAAAACGGTCGGGGCACTAGGCTGGGCATTTTTTTCCCTTTACTGCGCTTCTGAAGTCTCTTACTATCTCAACAAAGGTGAATACTTTGACACGTCTATAGCGATTATATTTCTTGCGTTTACGCTGCTTTTTGCCGCCCTTATGGTGAAATCCCCCTCAGGGATAAGCGAAAAAGACGAAGAAGATTTGTTCTTCACAATCACCAGAATTGCCGTGATCACCGCCGCATTCTACTTCCCCTTTTCCGAACTACCCGCGCTTGAAACCCTCATTATTTTCATCACCACGAAGATCACGACTACGGTGCTCACTCTTTTCAATGTGGGTGTGTACATGGTGTATCCATCCAGCATTTACTCCACTACCAGCTCGTTCCATGCGGTTTACAAGCCGATAGAGATAATCCTGGCCTGCACGGCGATACAGAGTATGGTTCTCTTTGCAGGTTTGGCACTCGGTGTCAACGCACCGCGGGAACGGAAGCTCAAAGCTTTTTTGGTCTCCGTGCCCTCCATCTACGTGCTGAACATCGTCCGAAACGTGTTTGTTGCCGCGGCGTATTTCGAACAGTGGTTTGGGTCGCCACTCCAGAGCTTTTACATTGCGCACGGCATAATCGCGCGGATATTCGTGATGGTTTCGTTGGTTGCTGTTGCCTATGCCGTGTTCATAATACTCCCCGAAGCGTTGGACTTAATCGAGGATTTCTTCCGTCTTCTCTTCAGGAAACGACATGTTTAATCGTCCTTGAGTCGTCCTTTACGTTGAGATTCATATCACGTGATTACCTTTCGTCGGCGTGGAAAAAGCATAAGATGGCATAATTACCCTCTTGTACCGAACTAGCTTCTATGTTATTCTGGTTTTGCTGTTGAGTGAGGCATGTTTATATGAATATTCCTATATAAAAACAGTATTTATAGTACAAAACGCTATTAACTAACCGCCAACCCCGCAAAGGGTAGATGAATGAATGAAGCCAGGAAGGTAGGTGCATAACATAAAATAACGGTCAAACTCAGAAATCAGACAGTTATGTTGGAGGTTAGAGGTAAATGCTCCGAGAGCAAAAGATGATATGGATCCTGCATGTAGACGACGATTCGAGTTTCCTCGCGTTGACAAAGACCTTTTTGGAGCTTGGGAATGAGGTGTTTAGTGTAGATACCACATCCTCGGCTGAAGAAGGTTTAGAGCGCTTAAAGAGCAGTAACTACGATGTGGTACTCTCGGACTACCAGATGCCTATGATGGATGGTCTTGAGTTCCTCCAAAAACTTCGAGAGCGTGAAAACACGATCCCGTTCATTATATTCACAGGGAGAGGACGAGAAGAAGTAGCGATAGAAGCATTAAACAAAGGAGCAAACCGCTACCCCCAGAAGGGCGTAGACATCGAAAGTATGTTTTGAACGTTGGCATACGAGATACAAGACGTTGTCACGAAGAATAGAGCAGGTGAGGCGCTGAGGGAGAGTGAAGAACGGTATCGCTTGTTTTTAACAAAGGTAACGACGCGGTGTTTCTTCATGAAGTGACCGTAGACGGTGTGCCAGGAAAAATCATCGATGTTAACAATGTCGTGTGCAGCCTATTAGGCTATACAAGAGAAGAACTTTTGCAACTATCGCATTTAGATCTCGTTGCCCCAGAGCAAATGCAGCGGGTTCCAACGCTACGAGATAAACTACAGGCGAATAAAAATAATATCTTCGAAATAGTTACGGTCACTAAATACGGCAAAAGGCTTGTTTTTGAGATTGATAACCATTTATTCAATCTCAACGGGCAACCCACCGTGTTAGCCATTGCCCGAGACATCACCGACCGCAAGAAAGCAGAGGAAGAACTCCAGCAATCGGAGGAGATGTATCGAACCTTATTTGAAAATACCGGAACCGCGATGATGATCGTCGACGAAGATATGACAATATCCCATATTAATGATGAGATGGTAAAGGTGTCAGGGTATTCAAAAGAAGAGATAGAAGGCCGGGTGAAATGGTTAGAACTGGTCGTGCAAGATGATCTGGAGCGGCTGCTGAAAAATCACCGTCTGCGGCGGATTGATCAAGAAGCTGCGCCAACTAGTTACGAATTCCAATTTATCCACAAACGAGGAGATGTCCGAGATGCTTCCCTGACTGTCACAATGATTCCCGGAACGGAAAAAAGCGTGGCATCTTTTATGGACATCACTGAACGTAAGCAGGCAGAGAAGGAACGCGATGGCCTTTTAAAAGAGCTGGAAACAAAGAACAGAGAGATGGGACAGTTCACCTACACGGTCTCACACGATTTACGGTCGCCGCTTGTCACCATACAGGGCTTCACCACTATGCTCCAGAAGGTTATAGAACAGAACGAACAAGAGCGAGCGGAAAACGATTTGAAGTATATCGAAAGCGCCGTGACAAAGATGAGCGCTCTCTTAAGTGACACGTTAGAACTCTCTCGTATCGGCCGTATAGTAAATCCGCCGGAGGACGTTCCGTTTGGTGATATTGTTAAAGATGCGCTGGAGCAAACCGCAGGAGATTTAAACGCACATACTATCGACGTTTCCGTGGCTGAGGACTTCCCCACCGTGCACGTAGACAGGATGTGGATAGTCGAGGTGCTGGTGAATTTTATTACGAACAGCATAAAATACCGGGGCGACCAGCCGCATCCGGAAATAGAGATCGGGTATCGTGTAGCGGGTAATGAAACCGTGTTTTTCGTAAAGGATAACGGCATGGGAATAGACAAGAGCCAGTACGAAAAAGTGTTCGAGCTGTTCTATCGGGTGGACAAGGGTGGAGAAGGAACAGGAGCCGGGCTTGCGATCGTGAAACGGATAATCAAGGTGCACGGCGGTCGTATCTGGATCGAATCGGAGAAGGGTAAAGGATGCACGGTTTGTTTTACGCTGCCCGTGCGATAAAAGCGCAATTTTTAGCGGGCTTGCATCGAAATAGAACAGAGTCCACTTTGTATTTCGAGCTGTAGTTTGCGGTAGCACGAGTTCAGAAGTACAAAGCACTTAATACCACCGGAAGAGTTAGATAAGTGAGAGAGAGTGAGAGAGAAAATGACCGCGGAGAAGCAGAAGCGAGTGTTTGTTATCGGGCACACGAATCCGGATTCCGATTCCATCTGCTCTGCTATTGGCTATGCGTACCTCAAGAACGCTCTGGATAAGAAATGTCTTTATGCCCCTGCACGGGCGGGCGACGTGAACAGCGAGACGAAATTTGTGCTCGAGCGATTCAACTTCGAGCTGCCACTGGAGATCGAGAGTCTCGCAGCGACCGTCGGCGATATGGACTTGAAAGATCCTATTGTCGCGTCGCCCAACGATTCCATACGGGATGTCGCATCGTTGATGAGGGAAAAAACCATTCGCACGGTGCCGATCGTTGACCACGAGAATAAGCTCCTGGGCATTGTCGGGCTCCGGGACATTGCGGAATATTACATCGCCAATCTGGGCCGCAAGGACCTATCCGCCACGCCGATCGACCTGAATATCCTGATCAGAACGTTGAATGGGAAAGTAATTCTCAATCCTGAGAACCGGGAGAAATTAACCGGCAGAGTATTCATTGCGGGAATGCAGAAAGCAACGATTTTAAACAAAATCCACGCCGGTGACGTCGTCATTTTAGGCGATAGGTCTGATGTCCAACTAGATTTGATCAATACGGGCTGCTCAGCTCTTATCGTTACGGGGGATTCGCCGATTAGCCCAGAAGTCGAGAGAGCAGCCGCGGAGAAGGGCACAGGGCTCATATCGTCACCGCACGATACCTTCACGACCGCCCGGTTACTCGATCTGTCCACGCCGCTCTATTCTATAATGTCGCAGAAAGTTCCAGTCGCAGAGCTTTATACGCGAATTACGGAATTGCGGCAGAAAGTTTTGGAATCCGAATATCGCAGTGCGTTAATTGTCGATCGCGACCGCCGGTTGCTCGGTATCGTCACCCGAACCGATTTACTGCAGCCCATACGAAAGAAAGTCATTTTGGTCGATCATAACGAGAGCTCCCAGGCGGTTGACGGCGTGCAGGAAGCGCACATACTGGAGATTATCGACCATCACCGAGTCGGCGACATCTCAACACTCATGCCCATTCACGTGCGCAATGAGCCGATCGGGAGCACCTGCACAATTGTCGCGGAACAAATGCTGCTCCATCGGATCGAAATCCCGCACGATATAGCCGGCTTGCTGCTCTCTGGGATATTGTCTGATACCCTACTGTTGACGTTATCAACCACCACGGATCGCGATAAAGAAGTCGCACGTGAATTAGCTCGTATCGCACGAATCGAGATAGAGATGTACGGCAAGGAACTCTTAGCGGCAAGTATAAGCATCAAAGGTAAATCCGGCAAAGAGATCCTGCTTCACGATTTTAAGGAATACGAACTCGGCGATAAGAGAATCGGCGTAGGGCAAGTAATGGTGATCGACAAGGGCGAGATATACGCTAAAGAACGCGATATAAAAACAGAAATGGAGAGTTTACGTGCGGAACGGCGCTACGATCTGGTCGTGCTCCTCATTACGAACCCGTTGGAACCAGGCGAAGAACTCATCGTAAAAGGCGAGAAACGGCTGATCGAGAAAGCGTTCGGAATCGAGATACAGAACGACAAAGGCTTCATTCCGCAGACCTTATCGCGAAAGAAAGAGTTCATTCCGAAGATCGGTTACGTCTGCACTACTTCGTGAGTACTTCTTCGATACGCATCAAGGGATAATCCAGCGCCTCGTCGTATTTCACGCGTACACGCGCTTCCACCGTCTCGTATCGTACCACAACCGTGACGTCCAGCATTTCGCCGCGTAGCTCGCAGTAATTGAACTCGTTCGCACGCTCCCGTACCTTCTCGCGGTCTATTTTCGCGGTCACAGAGCTCACAAACGGCTGCAGCGATACGCACTCCTTTATCGCGGTCTCTAACGATTCCGCGGTTTCCGGGCTCACGGGCGTGCCAATGAACTGATGGTAGAGCGCGCCCAATTTGATGCCCGCTTCGAAGAGCGCGTTATCGCGGTCCGTTAGTTCTTCTTTTTCTGACATGCATACAGTTACGCTAAAAGTCACACCTTCTTTAAATACTAATACCTACATCACCAATACGTTAATGATAAAGATGACCGAAGCTGTAAAACACGGAAGGCACCAAACCGAATGGATTACGATCTCTGTGGATGAATACGAGTCGATGCAAAGGACAATTGAGATCCTGTCCGATCGTGATCTCATGGATCAAATCGAAGAAGGCAAGCGAGAAGATGTAAAGCGTCGCGATTTTGAAGAGCTTGCAAAAGAGCTTGAAATTTAAATTAAAGTTCATCCTTGTGTTTAATTGCTTCGATCGTCACAATCCGTTCTTTATAATCAATCGTGTAGATAATCCTGAATCTTCGCTCGAAATATAACTCCCAAAAACCGCTAAGCACGCCCCTCAAAGGTTTACCGTGTATCTCTGGATTTTCTTTCAACTTTCTGATTTTAGTAGCAAAACGTTTCTGAATCTCTGTGTCATACTTTCTGAGCCGTTTTTCCGCGGGTTCCTTTATGATAATAGAGTACTTCACTTCTTCATACATTTTCTCTTTCAATCTGTTTGGCTTTTTTTTTCAATCTTTATAGGGGATCATTTGGGGAACTTCTATATAACCTTTGCGTAGGCACTGTTCTAAGCGTTCATAATCGCTATTTTGGCTATTTACGCTTTTTTGGAGCGTATTTAAATAAATAAACTGATTTTAAACTTTAAAAGCATAAAATAGGCAGTATTAGCGCTTATAAAAGCTTGAAGGTTGTGCAGGGTGCCCGTTGTACTAACCCATTGAATACGAACATTGATAATATGGAATCGAAAAACTCGTTAGGTCAAGTTGGCTAGAAGTAATTGGTTCTGAAATAAACTTTGGTTTGTGGTTGTAAATAGATTTTTCTACCCTATCGCCAACTAATAGTTCTCTAATCACACACTCTGGTAGGATTCCGTTCTCACCTCCGCATATTTCCCTATCTCTTCAATCAACGGATGCCCTTCCCACCTGCTGTCGTAGTAAAAAACGAATTTTACATCCCTATTGAGCTTCAATAATTTTAATACATTCTGTAACGCAACCGTCTTCGCTTCCTCGTCTATGTGCGCGGGTATTTCCGCCTGGCCCGCCGGGTAACTTTCCTTCAAGCCGACAGGAAGCGGTCCAAACGGGGGTTTCACGAACAAAATTTGATTGAACTTCTCTTCTTCGGCAACGTCTGTTTCTTTTTCTTTAGGAATTGTGGTTATCAAGACGTTTCCGGATAACGTGAACCTGTCCAGCCGATTGGCATATCGGAGCACCTCGGGTCTGTGTGCGGAACACTCGCTGAGATAAAAGAACGGATGCTTTGTTGCGGGATCGTATTTCTCGATCGTCGCAGAATAGTTCACCATTTGCTTCAAGCCGTTCAGTAATGCCGGATAGGCTCTGCATCTTCGCTCACAGAGCTCCCACAGGTTCCGCTCCACAATGCTCTGCTTCACTATCCGCATCTCCTCGAACGTAACCCACAAGTTATGTGCGGCCAGTAAATCCACGTCGTCCTGGACTTCCTTCACGCTGTATGAAGAGCAGATCGGGCAAGAGCAGGGTAGATACTGCAAATCGTTCACTTTCCTCGTTCCGTCACTCGTTATGTATCGCTTCCCCTTTGCGTAAAGCGCATACGCAGCGGAGTCGAAGAGGTCGCAACCCAGAGCAACCGCTAACGGGAAAATGATGGGGTGGCCCGCGCCGAAGAGATGAACAGGGGCATTCAGTGGCAAATTCCTCTTCGACGCCACGATTATATCCACCAGCTTATCAAAGCTGTAAGATGCCAGCAAAGGTACCACACCACCGATCGCATAGATGTCAAAATCAAGGTCCGCAGCACGCCGTGCGCTCTCTTCCCGCAGTTCTACAAACGTGGAGCCCTGCACCACGCCAGCAAGCAGGTTATTCTGAACGAGCCCGCGTGCCTCTTGCAGCCTCCGCAAAGTCTCCTCTAAATCGTCCTTCGCTCTTCTTATCTTCACGTAGGGTGGAGTGGGGATGTCCAACGGCACGCAAACGTCAGAGCCGATACGCTGCTGAAAATCCAATATCTCCCTGTTGCTCACCTCAACGTCTTTGTACTCGTAGAGTTGGTACGAGCCCGAATCGGTCATAATGGGCAGGTCACAGCGTAAAAGCGAATGGAGGCCGTGGTTAACCGCTTCTTCGTGCAAAGCCGTGTTCCGATAGATTATATACGCATTGGTAATGAGCATCTCGGCGCCGTACTTCTTCATGTCCGCAGCCGCGAGAGACATGAGATTCGGGTTTATTACCGGCATGAGCGTCGGCGTTTCAACGACTCCGTGTGGCGTCTGTAGCTTTCCTATTCTTCCCATTAAGTCCTTATGTCGTATTTCAAAGGCAGTCATAGTCCAATCCCTGTCGTGAGAACGCGTGACGCACGTGATTGGTCATTAATTATTGAGCGCTAGTTTAGTATACAATCATAACGTGTGAATAAAAGTTTAGAGAAGCAAATGTGCCCACAGCAATCTTGTTTTTTTGGACGGTTTACGTAATAACGTATATTTAACTATTTCTAGCACCAACTCCTCTTTTGGAGGGGGATTGTTCAAGGAATACAAATTTACAATTGTTCGAATTCTCGCTGCAATGTTAACGAAGAACGAAGAGATAAAACGGATCTGTGAAGCGGTCATAGAGCGGATAAGACCGGATGAGGAAGAGCAGGATAGAGTAAAAGCCGTAACAGGCCTTATAATCCATAACGTGAACGAAAAGGCGTCAGAGATGGGTTTTGACGCTCATGCTATCTCCGTAGGGTCAACCGCACGAAATACATGGTTACGTGGCGAGACGGACATCGATGTGTTCATCATGTTTCCAGAGGAGATGTCAGAAGAGGATTTAAAAGAGCAGGGCCTCGCACTCGCAAAAAGCATTTCTGAGCGATGTGAGGAGCGTTATGCCTCGCATCCGTATATACACGCTTACTTTTACGATGCGGAACGAAGAACGGAGTATGGGGTGGACTTGGTGCCCTGTTTTCTGGTAAAAGACGCGTCTTCGTTGAAATCAGCAGTTGATAGGACCCCATTTCATAAGGAGTACATCACGAGCAGAATAGCGGGACTTGCCGATGACGTGCTCCTGCTCAAGCAATTCATGATGCGGCTGGGGATTTATGGCTCTGAACTGAGGCGGAAAGGCTTTGCGGGCTATCTCTGTGAATTGCTCGTCCTGCACTATGCTTCGTTCGGAGAGCTCTTGAGCGCCGCATCTCTGTGGCACTACGGTGAACGAATAGATATTGAAGGTAAGGGGACGTACAAGGGCGAGGGGAACGATCCACTAATCGTGATCGATCCCGTAGACCCGAACAGGAACGTTGCAGCTGCGGTATCCGAATACTCCTTCTGCCGATTTATCGATGCCGCGCGGGCTTTCATGGCCGATCCGCGCATGGAATTCTTCTTACCCCGGGAAGCAGCCCCAATGCGTGCAGATGAATTTGCAAAACTCCTGAACGAACGCGGAACGGAGTTGGTGATGGTCGTGTTTGATGCGCCCGATGTCGTTGAGGATATACTCTTCCCGCAGTTACGAAAAGCAGAAGCATCGGTCACAAATTTAATAGAACGGCACGGCTTTGAGGTTTACCGGAGCGAGGTGTGTACGGAAGGAGACAAAGCGTTTTTACTCTTTGAACTGCTCGTGTGGAAGCTTCCTACTGTGAAGAAGCATTTTGGCCCGCCAGTTACGTCTAAATTGCACGCAGAGAAGTTTAAAGAGAAATACGCGCCATCACATCAGATGTTTATCGAGAACGGCAGGTACGTGGTGGAAGTCGCGCGAAAATATACCGACGTCGTCAGTTTACTGAAGAACGAACTGAGGTCGTGCAGTCTGGGCAAAAACGTGGCAGAATCAGTAAACAAGGGCTACGACGTTTTGCGGAACGAAGAGATAGAAATCTCCGAAGGTTTGGGTTATTTTTTCAGCAAGTATTTCCGGGGGATTTGAAGATGAGAAAGATAAGGCTCCTGTCACTCCACCTCGGAGTGAAGTCTAAAGTATCCCTTTGTTGACAGGGTGTTGCTATCTTAAATAACTAGTCACTCAAAGGATTTGTTCCTTTCTTAACCATTTCGCATATATTTTCAACAATCTTTTCTATTCCCGGCGTAACCACATCTAATTGGGGTTCCAGGAATATTTCATTAAGTGAATCAATCACATGCATTAACTCGGTTTGTTTATTAAGAAGATTTTTTAATTTTAATTCTATGCCATCTTCTAGAAATATTTGACCACTATCATTAATCGTATATTTTAAGTGGGCAATTTGATTTCGTAGTTTGATATCCAAACATTGGGATAAATAGGGCATTTTATAATGGTCTAAACCAGCTTTTTTCCATCCTAATGTGAAGTTATTGTCTAAAACATCAGATATTTTTTTAATTACTTTTTGTTTTCTCAAATACTTGCTCGGGATAGATATTTTTCCGTCTACCAAAAATATAAGAGCAAAAATAAAATCGATTTTATCTTCAAACAATCCTTCTATCAACATTAAGTAATAATTGAGACTAATCATCGCTTTATCTATCTCTGATAAATTATCAATCCTTTTCGATTTTAGGATTAATAGGTTATAATTGTATATGTTTTGCAGCGAACAGCTATCTGAAATAATCCATCTTTGATCGAATGGGCTAGGAATCTGTTGTTTAAGTTTAAGAAATTTATCAAGCCAAGGTCCTACCTCTTTTTTTACTTTCTTAAGGATTTTTGGGTCTAATTCTCGCTCTTCGCGAATTTTCCGCAGTTGCTCTAAAATTGGTAACTTTAAAAAATTTAAAGCGGTTGTTTTATTTTCTTGATATATCATCCATCCTTTTCTAGCTATTAATTCATGGATCGAATCTATTGAAAAATATAAACGGCCCTCAAGGGTAGGATAAACATGGGTCTTTAACAGATCAATACTTTCCTTCTTACTTTCCTCGTCACCACATAATTGTGCGATTGCTTTAGCAAACTCAAAATTCTTCTCAGCAATGTTTTGTTTTTGGGAATCCAATCTAACCACCTTAGCACATTAAGTCACATATGTTGCATTTAGGTACGATACCTGTGTTTTTAATGTTTTGTCTTAGCGGATGTCGGGCAAATTCTTCCTTTTCAGGAAGAACTCTGCTCGTACCCAAACGCCGCCTTCAATATCCTATCCTCTTCGAAATGCTTACCCACGATTTGTAATCCTATTGGCAACCCTTGCGAAAACCCGCACGGTATAGATAGCGAAGGCACACCTGCCAGATTGACCGAAACCGTATTGATATCCGCGAGATACAACGACAGCGGGTCCTGTATCCGCTCGCCGAGCTTGAATGCGACAAACGGCATCGTCGGCATCGCTAAGATATCATGACCTTTTAAAGCATCCTCGAATTCGCGTTTTATCAGCGTGCGCACCTTCAATGCCTTCAAATAATACTTACCGTAATAGCCTGCGGAGAGCGCGTACGTGCCAAGAATGATCCGCCGTTTCACTTCCTCGCCGAAGCCTTCGCCGCGTATCTTCGAGAACGTGGTATGCCAGTCCTCGTCCTTGCCTTCTCGAAGTCCGTATCGGAGCCCGTCGAACCGCGCGAGATTCGATGACGCCTCGGACATCGCAATTATGTAATAGGAAGCAAGCGCGTATTTCAGGTTCTCCATCCGTATCTCCTCGTAGGTGGCACCTAAATCCTCGAATCTGTGGACTGCGTCCCACACGGACTTCTCAACGTCCGGAGAGCAGCCCTCGAGGAAATCCTTCGGCACTCCTATTCTCATACCCTTAATCTCGTCAATGGCACTTTTCGTCCCGTTTAACCACGAGCAACAATAGTTCGTCGGTGCGTCAGTATCCAGCTTCACCTGTGTACTGTCCCGATCATCCTTCGCCGAGATTACTTCCAGGAGCAGCGCGGTATCTTGTACGTTTGTAGCCATCGGGCCGATCTGCTCCAGCGAATTCGCGTATGCGATGAGCCCGTACCGCGAAACGAACCCGTACGTGGTTTTCAGTCCCACGATACCGCAAAACGAAGCAGGGCAGCGAATGGAACCACCGGTATCCGAGCCAAGCGCAAGAATAGCTTCTCCTGCAGCCAATGCCGCAGCACTACCGCCCGACGAGCCGCCAGGCACCCTGGTAAGATCGTGCGGGTTCTTCGTCGGCCCGTAGTAACTCGTCTCCGTAGACGTACCCATGCAGAACTCATCCATGTTCGTCTTCCCGATGATTATCGCGCCTTCACGCTTCAGCGCTTCGATTACCGTCGCATCGTAAGGAGGCACGTACCCCGTGAGAATCTTTGATGCGCACGTGGTTTGAATGCCCTTCGTAGATATGCTGTCCTTGATAGCGATGGGCACGCCGAGCAGTTTTTTCCGCGCGAATTCCGGTTCTTCACGCCTCTTATCTACCTCCCGTGCTTCTTCAAGTGCAGCCTCTTTGTTCAATGTTATATAGCAATTCAAGTCACTCTGCGCTATTCGTTCATAGAGTTTCGCGAGTAATTCCTCACTGGATAGCTCGCCGCTTTTTATCCCCTCTACGACTTCTGTTGCTGTTGTCATGGGCTCTTGTATAGCTATTTGGAGTTAGTTTTATATACAATAATTACACTTCTTTTATAAACTCTTGTGGACTAGGATGCCGAATGGAAAGCATGAAGACGAAATCGCTGTGCCCGCAATGTCACAAAGTGGTTGATGCGGACGTGTATGAGGAAGATGGCAAGATATTGATGAAGAAGCGCTGCGAGGAGCATGGCGACTTCAATGACATTTATTGGTCTGATGCTGACCTTTACGATAAATTCGCGCAGTGGCGATTGAATGACGACGAGGTTTCTGCGGGTATTCAAAATACCGAGTCCATTAAGGGCTGCCCGGCTGATTGCGGGCTCTGCCCGGAGCATAAGAGTTCGACGATGCTTGCCCTGATCGACCTCACGAATCGGTGCAACCAGCACTGTCCAACTTGTTTTGCCAACGCCGCAGTCGCAGGCTATCTCTACGAGCCGACGATGGAGCAACTGGAGGAGATGATGAAACTGCTCCGGAGTGAAGTGCCTCCGTGCCATGCGATTCAGTTTGCCGGTGGTGAGCCCACCGTGCGCGAGAATATCGTTGAGATTGTCAAAATGGCTCGTGACCTTGGCTTTTCACATATCCAGGTGGCGACGAACGGCGTAGCAATGGCAAAGAGCGTCGAGTTCTGCCATGAGCTGAAAGTAGCAGGCTTGCATACCGTCTATTTGCAGTTCGACGGGGTGACCGAAGAGCCGTATAAAATATTACGTGGCTACCCGGCGTTAAAACCGAAGTTAAAGGCGATAGAGAACTGCTGGCAAGGCAAAATAAAGAGTGTCGTGCTCGTTCCCACGATTATGAAAGGCGTGAATGATGACCAGATAGGCGATATAGTACGATTTGCGGCGGAGAACCTTCACATCATAAAAGGAGTGAACGCGCAGCCTATCTCGTTCGAAGGCAGAGTAGATGAAGCTGAGAGGAACAAAGGGAGAATAACGATTCCGGATTTCATACGACTGCTGGAGGAGCAAACAAACGGCGAAATCCCTCGTGAGAGTTTCTATCCCGTGCCGTTCGTTCTCCCCATCTCGTATTTCATAGAGGCGTGGAAAGGCATCCCACAATTATCGTTCACGGTTCATCCACACTGCGGTGCGGCAACCTACGTGTTTGTAGACGACGGGAAGTTCGTGCCGATAACCGCATTCATCGATGTCGAAGGGTTCATGGAGTTCTTGAAGGATAGCGCCGAGGAGATACGCCACTCGAAAATCGGTAAAATAAGGGCGACCGCAGCACTCGTATCCGCGATACGGAAATTTATCGATAAGGATAAGGCGCCCGAGGGCTTCGATCCCTTGGCCTTGCTTTCCAATATCCTGGGTATAGGGAATCGAGAAGCTGTTGCCGAGTTCCATCGTAATGCGCTTTATATCGGCGCTATGCACTTTATGGACCCATATAACTTCGATTTGGAGCGGGTTAAGCGCTGCGGGATACATTACGCCACGCCAGATGGGCGAATCATTCCTTTCTGCGCTTACAACGCCCTTCACCGACCGTCAGTAGAGAACGCGTTTTCTACGCCGCTTCAGAACCCGAAAACGGACGTGGATTGAATGAATCACTGAGTTCGTCGTGTTCCACAAACGGCGCTTCCAGTAGCTTTAAGTAGAACTAAGAACAAGTATAAAAGTGCCCCTTTCGAAGAGTAGTTTGACCTCGCTGACCAAAGCGAAGGATGATTGCTATGGCAAACGAGGGGCAACAATAAAGCCGTATTGCACGGTCCCTGCGGTAGCCATTATTCACGACGAGAGCGATGACCGTAAAGAGGCAACCACAATACGGTACACCATTAAGTAAGCATAAAGTTTATCAGCGATTTCATCTTGTTAAGAAAGTAATCAGATAGAGATAGATGCAGAGAGGAGGTATAAGAATGGAAGAAGGAAAAGAGAGGGAGAGCGCGGCTGTGAGCGATGAGGAACAGGAGATGGCGCTGATACGGGAAAAGAAGATGCGTGCGATGGAAGAGAAAGCAAAAACGGAGAAAGAAGGGAGAGAATCTGGTGGGGCTGTTATAGATCATCCTGTGACGATTACTGACGGTACTTTTGTAGAAATGGTAAAGAAATATCCCATGGTCGTCGTGGATTGTTGGGCGGCTTGGTGCGGCCCTTGCCGAATGGTAGCACCGATAATAGATGAATTAGCAAAGGAATATGCGGGTAAAATCGTGTTTGGGAAGCTGAACGTGGATGAAAATCCTCGAATAGCCACGGAGTTTGCGATAATGGCTATACCCACAATCTTCATATTTAAGAATAGCGAGCCCGTGGACGTTGTACAGGGCGCTATGCCAAAGCCATATTTTGAAGCGAAGCTGAAAGAATGGTTGTGAAACCGTTTGAAAAAGAAGGTTTGAAGGAAATAGAAGTTGTGAAGCGGTTCGCCGACGTTGGATTCCAGATACATCCAGAGGCGATTGAACTGCTCACGCACTACGATGGTAACGGTAAAAGCGCATGGCACTTTGATCTCGGTGCGATCGCGGAGGAAGTGGCGAAATCGATAGACCCGTCAGTTTGTGTAATTTCGCCGGAGCAGATCGCAAATTTTATCAATCGCAGTGACGGTGTGCGCGTTGATGCAGAGGGAGCGATTGGCGAGCGGTTGCAAGAGGACGCGCCGGCTATAATACTCTCGTTCTCCGAGCACGATCAGGCTGCGGACCTTAAAGAGTTCCTACCGCATTTCGTTGACCGCTACGAACGTCTGAGCGGACTGATAAAGAAGCGGTTGAAATGCGGGCAGATACGGTTCTTAAGAAGTGGCATGGGGGGTGACGAGACCTCCGTAGTGGGGATCGTCTCGTCCGTGAACAAAACGGCAAAAGGTAATCTCCGGGTGGATTTGGAAGACCCCTCGGGGAGTGTATCGGTCATTGCGTCACCGCAGGAGGAGATAATCCCCGATGAGGTCATCGGCGTTACCGGAACTTTAGCTAATGGCGGGTATTTTGTCGCGAATAGGATAACATATCCCGATGTGCCCCTCCCCACTTCAACCTCACAATTCTCATTGCCTCCCGCAGAAAAAGAAAAGCGAAGAAATGGCCCTTTGTATGCGGTATTTATTTCTGACATGCACGTAGGCAGTAACACCTTTCTGGAAGATGCGTGGGGTAGTTTCATCTCCTGGCTGAAGGAGAAAGCCGAACACAAAAATATCGCGTATCTGATAGTTGCAGGCGATATTGTCGACGGGATCGGAGTTTTCCCGGGCCAGAAAGAAGAGTTGTCCGTTACGGACATAGAGGAGCAGTACAGGATAGCAGCGGGATATTTCCACGATTTGCCGTCACATATACACGTAGTGGTGGCGCCGGGGAATCACGATGCGGTGCGAGGTGCGGAACCACAACCGCCCCTGCCAGAATACCTCAGGAAGTTCTTCCCTGATAATACGCAATTCGTGAGCAATCCCGCGTATATACGAATCGGTGGACGGCTGGTCTCGATCTATCATGGCCAATCGTATGACGATTTCGTCAGCTCGGTCGCGAGGCTGAGTTATTCGAAGCCGGAAGACGTGATGATCGAGATGCTGAGAAGGCGGCATTTCGCGCCCATATACGGGGGCTCCGTCTCCATTGCTCCGAACGGGCGTGATTATGGTGTTATCGAGCAAGTGCCGGACATATTCCATTGCGGGCATACGCACACCGTCGGTATCGCTAAATATCGGAACGTACTTCTTATAAATTCAGGCACGTGGCAAGCGCAGACGCCGTATCAGAAGAAGCGGGATATAACGCCTGTTGCTGGCTGTGCAACGGTTGTTGAGCTTGACTCGATGAAGGTGAAGGTAATGGACTTCGGAAGTAAAGCAGGTGCGTAAAGACGATGGGTCGTGGCGGCGTAGTGACACGGAGCGATAGAATGAAGGACTTCGCAGTGCGCAGAGCGAGGAGCGTATTCGGCTGGCTGCGCGGTATGGCGTACGAAGAGTACGAGAAATTGCTGGAGGATGAGATAGTAGCGCGCAATCTACCCGGGCACGTAGCGATAATTATGGATGGCAACCGTAGATATGCGCGAAAGCTCGGGATTTCCACGGAGAGAAGCTACAACTACGGCGCGGAGATAACGGAACGAGTAATCGAATGGTGCTTTGATACTGGCGTGAAACAGCTTACGCTCTATGCCTTTTCCATAGAGAACTTTAGCAGGTCGGAGGATGAGAAGGAGAAGCTCTTTGAGCTGCTGCGCACGGAATTCGAGAAGCTCAGTGTTGATGAGCGAATACACGAGAACGAAGTGCGGATGAAGGCAATAGGGAACGTCAATTTGCTGCCCGAATCGGTAAGAGCCGCGATAAGAAAGGCTGAGCTGGCAACCGCGCATTATAACAGGCACAAATTGTTCATTGCCGTTGCGTATAGTGGCAGGCTGGAGATCGTTGATGCGGTGCGTATAATCGCGAGCCGGGTGAAAAGAGGATCCTTGAATCCGGCAGAGATAAATGAAGATACGATTTCGAGGCATTTGTACATCAGTCAAATAGAGGGCGATGATGACGCCTCTGATTCAGATTCGGACTCGCAGACGAGCGTGGATTTGATTATAAGAACGGGTGGTGAGGTGCGAATAAGTAATTTCGTGCCGTGGCAGGCGTTGGGGAACGAATGCGCCGCGTACTTCTGCGCGCCGTTCTGGCCAGAGTTCAGACGAGTCGACCTCCTCAGGGCGATACGAACCTATCAGGAGCGTGAGGAGGAGAAACAGCAATGCCGCGCTTCACGAATGCTGCTAGTAAAACGTCTCTTAGAACGGAAGGCGTCACCGAAGGAAGTAAAGAGGAGAAATTAAGCGTTTTTGGAGAGTGAGAAGTTTATGAGAGCTTTTATCGCCGTTGACCTCTCAGAGGGGATAAGAAACAGAATAGCGGGTTTAAAGGAGGATTTTGCGCAGTTAGGGCTGGAAGGCGTGGTAAAGTTCGTGGATCCGAGCCTGGCGCATCAGACGGTAAAGTTCCTTGGGGATGTCCCGGACGAAGGCGTAGAGCAAATTAAGGCCACACTGGCCGGGATAAGCCAAAAACCGTTTGAGATAGAACTGCGCGGCGTGGGCTTCTTTCCCAAAGCTTCGTTAGAAAAAGCACGGAACATACGGGTTATCTGGGTGGGCATGAGCAGCGGGAAGGAGCAGTTGAAGGCGTTGCAAGAGGAAGTGGAATCGGCGATGTACGCGTTGGGCTATCCGCTGGAGCGACGGTTCAGTGCGCACATTACGCTCTGCAGAGTGAAGCGACCGTTTCGGTCCAAAGGCGAACTGCACCGAGTGCTGACTAAGATCGGGGAATTGCACGATGCAGAACTGGGAAAGATGCGAGTAGAAGAGCTGAAATTAAAGAAGAGCACGCTGACGCCACAAGGGCCCATTTATGAGGATGTGTATATAAAGCGGTTGGTGTAAGTTAAAGTAAAAACTCAAAAGTTTGATTTTGGAGTGATAAAATGGGTAAAATCGAAATTAGAAGATTGGTATTGGCAAAGAAACTATACTTGCATGGCTGTGGTCACGCCGTGAATAAGGATGAAATAAGTAAAATGCTCGCTATTCATAATTTTGATAATGTCATTGAGCTCGTTTTGAAATGTGTTGCAACAAACTTTGACATCCAAAATAAGAAAAAGAACTTAGATTTTAAATTTAAAGATTTGTGGAATATAACAAATGAAGATGAAGAGTATAAAAAGAAAAATGGAATGTTGCCTTTAAAGACGCAAATGTTTGATTTGCATGATTTAAGAAATACTATACAGCATCAAGGAGATATTCCTTCCTATGAATCTGTTATTAAATACAAGGGTTACTCTGAAGATTTCTTCAGAGGGGTCACTGAAAAAATATTCAATATTTCTTATGATGGTTTGTACCTTTCAGCATTAATAGAGAATGAAAAGCTCAAAAAGAAAGTATTAAATGCTGAAAAAGCATTTGCAGATGGGGACTTTAGAGGATGTATAAAGTTATGTGATGGTGCACTTATTGTAGCAGTATTTCACATAGGGGACATCCCTACCAAAGCAGGACTTATGACGGGATATTGGGGGGCAAGTGATGAACTCAAAGAGGTGTTCAGGGATGATTGTGCGGAAAAATACAAGGATACTAGCTATTATAATTTTGCGCAAGAAATCTCTAAGGCTCTCTTGCAGTTAGGCCAAGCATCAACAAGCATGCAATTTCTAGATGAATTTAGAATGGATTTTTTGAGGCATAGAGAACAAGTTGATAATTTATCAGATTTACCTGAAGAAGAATTAAAAGATTCTGCCCAATTCTCTTTGGATTTCGTCACAAATGTTATCTTGAGATGGCAAGAGATGGGAATATTGAAAAGGGGGCGTGGAGATGACTAAGCCCCGCAAGGGTATAACCTTACTGGACTTCTTGCATTCGCGTACGGCTGATGGAGAGGACGAAAAGAACTGCGACATTGAATCCGAGCCGGGGACCGAGCGAGAAGAGTTAGAGGAGAAGGAGCCGGCGCTGAAAGCAGAAGAGGAAGGAAAGGATACGCCGCGCATTTATACCGTCTACGAGGTCACGAGCCGTATAAGACGTATCCTAGACGAGGATAGAGAGCTGCGGGACGTGTATATAAAGGGCGAACTCTCGAATCTCAGCCAGCCGACGTCCGGGCATTTGTATTTCACGCTCAAGGACGAGCTATCGGAGTTGCAGTGCGTGATGTTCCGAGAGAAGAACCGCGGACTGAAGTTCGTGCCCGAGGACGGTATGAGCGTGATCGTTCGAGGTCGTATAAGCGTGTACGAGAAGCGGGGCAGGTACCAGCTGTACGTGGAGGAGATACAAGAGGCGGGCATCGGTGCACTTTATCTTGCGTTCGAGCAGTTAAAGAAGAAGCTGAAGGAGGAAGGTCTGTTTGACGCGGCGTATAAGAATCCGATACCGAGTTTCCCACGTCGAATCGGCATTATCACGTCGCCGACTGGCGCGGCTATCCGGGACATGTTAAAGATAACGAAGAAACGATTCCCACACGTGCACATTCTGCTGGCGCCCGTTCCCGTGCAGGGTGAAGAAGCACCCATGCAGATTGTACAGGCGATCAAACTGATGAACCGATACAGTACGGAACGGGAGCGGATAGACGTGCTGATCGTGGGCAGAGGCGGCGGCTCGATCGAAGAGCTCTGGGCGTTCAACGAGGAGTGCGTCGCTCGTGAGATCTTCGCTTCTGTGGTCCCTGTGATCTCTGCGGTTGGGCATGAAACGGACTTCACGATCTCGGATTTCGTGGCGGATAAACGCGCAGCGACGCCGTCCGAGGCGGCGGAGTACGTGGTGCCTGATAAACGCGAGATCGATAAGAACCTACGATCGCTGGAGTTGCAGATGCGGCAGAACGTGTTCAAAGCGATAGAGTACCAGCGGCGGCGGTTAGAGAGCGTAGAGAAGAGCATCCTGTTTAGAAAGCCGACTGAGCGGATAAACCAGTATCGGCAGACAATCGACGAACTGCAACGGACGATGATTGCGGAGCTTACACACCGCGTGACCTTGCAACGGAAGAGCGTGCAATGGTTTATGGGCAAATTGGACGCGTTGAGCCCTTTAGCTATCCTCGATCGGGGGTACAGCATCTGCTCGAAATTGCCTGAGGGGACGATTGTACGGAGTGTCTCGGATATTTCGGTCGGTGATGCGCTCAAAGTATTGTTAAAGGACGGAGAGGCGGTTTCAGAAGTGAAGAAGAAAGTTAAGAGGAAGGAACGGTGAAAGACGATAGATAAAAAGGATACAATTTTTCGCCGGAAAAGATTGACAAGGTAGAAGATACAAACTTTATATGCATGCGGGATAAATAGAAGACGTGGTGATGCTGATGGCCAAAAAAGAAGTTGATGAAATAATGAGGGTGGTTAGAGAGTGGTTGGTTGAAGAGGGGGTATACAAAGATAAAAGAGTGGATGATAGCGCAACATATCATTTTGTTGTAGAATTTCCTCCGAATACTGGACGACTGGCAGATATAATTCAACCAAAAGAGAGAGAAGATTTACTTGTAATTGCGAGTGGCATTGGATTACCTAAAGAGCATTATGAGGCTTTAAATTCTATGCAAAAACCCAAAAGAAAAGAGATATTATGGGATATAAGATTTCAGTTGCTATTTAGAGAGTCCGACTTCCAAATGATTCCAAGTGCTGAAGATCTTCAAAAAATACAATTTACCCGTCCACTCCACTTTGATGGATTAACAAAAAATAAGTTCATAGAGTGTTTGCGAGAGGATTATAAATGTAATCTATTCATTCTTTGGAAAATGAAGCAGCTATTTGGCGAAGCTCCTCCATCTTCATTGGAGCCGATGTTTGGTTGATTACTTTTGCAACGATCACGCCCCAAACAACGTTTTTCATTTGTTGGTAGTTTCGTATATGCTGTAGAGGGAGAGCGGATGAAGCAGAGCATTATAAAGGCGGAAATATACTTCGATGGCGAATATTATTGCGCACGGTGCTTAAGTATAGATGTCTTTACGCAGGGAAATACTCTGAACGAACCAGTAAAAAAATTGAGAGATGCGGTCTACCAATCCAATCTCACTAATTACCCCCATCATGTCGAAATTTATTAGGCGTTATATTTTTTATCCCTCGTTTCTCATCTTCGCATCCATCTTAATTTAAGGCCATGTCTTTTGTGAGGGTACCACCAAAACCGAAAACCTTTTTATATCGAACGGCATAGATTCACATATCGGGTAAGCCATTATTTTACCTCCGCTTTTACCCGCCTCAGAAGAGAAGCATGCACACAGGCAACTCGGCGCGGGGCGCTGCACCGTCCCCCGCGCTGGCTTCTTGCTGCTCTCTGTAAACCCTACCCACTCCGCAAACTGTCGGGGCGCCGGGCATCGCCGAGCCAAATGGACGAGATAACACGACTGATAAAGGATCTGATACGGTTGCTTCAGACGATCGCTGAAGCTGAAGAAGAAGATTGTTGTGAGAAACTCCTGGAAAGCGCGAACATGAGCGAGATAAAACAGGAGTTAGGCTCATGGTTCATCGCGGACTATCCCCTTTACCAGGGCGCATAGCAACCATACAAGCGTTTGTTCTAATTAATCCTTCGAAACCATTACTTCCGACGCTTTGATCACCGCTTCTACTTTATCGCCCTCTTTGAGATCCAGATCTTCCGCCGCCTCTCGTGTAATCATCGAGGTTATGGTTGCAGTATCGGCGATTTCGATCATTATCGTTGCGGCAACCTCACCTTTCTCTATCCCCTTCACCACGCCTTTAATTCTGTTCCGAGCACTTAACGGCATCTCCCCCTGCCTCCAGGTAATAATCCATCTTGCTCGTTGAAAAGCGTTTTGATCTGACTGACAGCGAAAAACCGAAAACCTTTTTATAACGAATGGTTAAAATGTGCATATCGAGGTGATATAAAATGGAAAGAAGAAAAATACTGGCTTTAATAGCTATAGTGGCAATCGCAACGATGGTGATGCTCGCTGGATGTATCAACGAAGAAACTCCTGTGTCCACACCTACGCCGACACCCACTGCACCGAAACAAACGTTGATGCTGGCAACGACGACGAGCCTCTATGATACCGGGCTGCTCGACGAGTTAAAGCCTATCTTTGAAGAGCAATACAATGCAGAACTCCGTATCGTCTATGCGGGAACAGGAAAGGCACTAGAATTTGGACAAAGAGGGGATGTAGACGTGCTCACGATACATGATCGGGTAAGAGAGGATCAGTTCATTGCCGATGGATACGGGATAAACCGCAGATGCATCGCCTACAACTACTTCCTCATCGTGGGCCCTGAAAGCGATCCCGCGGGAGTCAAGGGAATGACACCTGAGGATGCGTTCAGCACGATAATGGAAAAGGGCAAGGAAAATGCCGAGGTCACGTTCGTATCACGAGGTGATAACTCGGGCACGCATGCAAAGGAGAAGGCCGTGTGGGCAAGCGCGGGTTTGGACTACGAAGAGGTCAGGAATTCAGGCGAATGGTATGTTGAGGCTGGAAGTGGCATGGGGCCCACTCTGGTGATGGCAAACGAAAAATCGGCGTACACACTGGCAGATGTGGGAACATTCCTCGCGTTTAAAGGCGATATAGAACTCGTACCGCTCGTTGAAGAGGGCGATATCCTGCTCAACGTGTATGGCGCGATCGCGATAAATCCCGAAACACACCCGTACACCAACATTACCATGGCGGACAACTTCATCAACTTCCTGATGTCTGAAGAAGCACAGCAGATCATTGCGGAGTACGGTGTCGAA
>DATKXZ010000036.1:0-4261 GCA_035528755.1 Desulfobacteria bacterium
AAACCCCAAATGAGGCGTTTATCAGGAAACTGAGAGGCGCAAGTATCCTTGGGATGTTCCTCGAGTGGAACGAAAAGGAGGTATGTTTATGAAGGGGCAAGCTCTTTGGGATAGTAGGCGAAATAATATTAGGACTCAACAGAGGATATATCCAAGCCCGTTATCTCAACATATGGGAAAACTTTAGCTAACATTCTTGTATGAACCCCTTCTGCACATCCTACTTCCAATATTGCATTTAATGATCCTGATATATGATCTTTTATTACATCTATCTGCCTTCTATACTTTCGCTGTTCATAATCCGAAGTGAAAAATTCCCATGGATCTTCCCTCTCGAATTTTTCGTCAAAGTATTCTTTACCCCAACGACCACTCATGTTATTGCTTTGCACGGGAATCCTCCCATAATAATATCTTAATAGTGTATATTGCATAATAATATATTTATGAACCTTAACTCCGAATCACTTGGGGAATAGGTCTCACCAAATATCTCGTAGTATCCTATCTTTTGCTGATGGAACACTAAATAGAACTGATGCCATTATCCCTTCCTAATCCCTATATGGGAAATATGCTAGTGCAGAAAAAAGCCAATCTTAACTAACTTAAATGGTGAATCGACTTCGGATTTCAGCTTTTTACCATAGACTATTCCCTATCCCTGCGGAGTTAAGGTTATGAAGTTCTAATTTAGCCGAACTTCCACTAATTCGATCTCAAACAGTTTCGGCCAGTATTTCCCGGTGATGAAGAGCCGATCATTCGCTGCATCATAGGCGATACCGTTGAGTACGCCGATCGGCTGATAGGAGCCTTCATCGCTCAAGAGCCCGTCGAGATCGACCCTGCCAACGACTCGCCCGGTTTCCGATGAGATCATTACAATGCGATCGGTTGGCCAAACATTAGCGTATACTGTCCCGTGGATATATTCAAGCTCGTTGAGGTGCGTAACAGGTGTATCGTTATCATGGACTTCGAGGCGTTTGACCTCTTCGAAGGTTGTAGGATCCAGGAAATACAGTGTTGCCGTGCCGTCGCTCATGATCAGGTGCGTGCCGTCATGGGTGAGCCCCCAGCCGTCGGTGGGATACGCAAATTCCTGCTGGAGGATGAAGCTATCCTTATCGTAAACGAAGCCAACCCCAGACTGATAAGTCAGCTGAATCAGCGTATCGTTCCAGAGTGTCACGCCCTCGCCAAAGTACTGGCTGGGCAACCGATATTTCTTGATGACCGCTCCTGTTTCCAATTCGACTTTACGCACCGTTGATTCTCCGCGTCCACCGGTTCCTTCATACAGGAAGCCGTTATCAAAAACCAACCCCTGCGTGAATGCGTTGGAGTCATGCGGAAAGGTAGTGACGATTTCGTAGCTATAAACCTGGAGAGTATTCGGTGTGAGTGTTGGCATCGGTGTCGATATCGGCGTTGGTGTCGGCAAAGGCGCTTCGTTCTCAACGCATCCTGCAAGCAGTGCTACGAGTGCTACTGCGACTATCATCGCTACCGTAACCCTTCCGCGTTTCTTATCGTCTCGCATCGTCCCCATTTTCAGCTGATACTTTGCCGCTGATACAGTGCCTATAAAATTAAGGACAAGATAACTTAGATAGACGCCCCATGAAAAAATTTATCTTAACGTATGTCTTGATTAGTACACAGGAGTATGAGTAGGTTTTGACTATGAAATCTCTCACACTTGATACTGATCTGGATGTCAGACGGAAATTGCTCTGGTGCTTGTTCTGGGCGAACCGAAAGGCCATAAGGACTGAAGGGTGTGCACCATTTCGGGTCGAGAAGCTAGTTACCGGCGAAGCACTGTACCATTCAGAGCCAGGGAAACTACTTACATTGTCTGATGAGGTTTTAGAAAGGGTTGAAATTGACATGAACGGAGGCAAAACCGTCGATTTCACCATTACGATAGGCGCGGAGACCTTCGATATCACGTTCTACAAAAACGTTTTTTCCGTGGCCACACGGAGGAATAAAGAGATGGAAGCGGAGATAATTGAGAGCTTGCATGAAGAATTGATACGTGGAAAGCCAAAGATCTGCTCATCGTTTCCCAAACGGCTGGGACTCGGTATTCAACTATAAGGAATGAAAAAATGGACTCGAAAGAAGATGTTGAGCGCTTGAAGCGGATTTTAAAGACGCATAAAGACTCGCTTGTTCGGGCAACGGCAGTTGAGGCTCTTGGGACTTTAGGCGAGCCCGCTGTTGAACCCCTCCTTCGTGCGTTACACGATGAGCACTGGGACGTCCGGCGGAGGGCCGCGTGGGCACTCGGTAATATTGGCGATACCGCTGTAAAACCACTTATTCACGCGTTAAATGATGAACGCTGGGACGTTCGCAGGAAAGCCGCATGGGCGCTCGGTAACATCAAGGCTCCCCGGGCAATTGAGCCGTTAATTCACACGTTACGAGATGAACGCGCGGATGTTCGCGAGCAGGTTGCATGGGCGCTTGGTGCTCTACGGAACCTCAGAGCGGTAGAACCTTTGATTCTTGCCTTGACGGATAAAAACTCAGGTGTTCGACGCGAGGCTGCGCGATCTCTCGCCGTGTTAACCGTTATAAACGAAGCCCGTGTGAAAACGAAGATTCACGACCACGAATCAACCTTAGACGAGCAAAAGCGCGCGGCGTTCCAGGAATGCAAGAAGCTGTACGAGCAGGAACTCGAGAAAGCGCGTGTGAAACGCGAGTAATGAAAAAGCTTTTCGATTCCTTTGTCAGTAGTATATTCAGGTAGCGAACGAAATGCAGGAGCTGATAAAATACGGGCGGAAGATCGTGGCGGCGGGGCTTGCGCATTCGCATTTCGGCAATGTGAGCAAACGCGTGGGCGACCAGATGCTGATCAGCACGACGGGCAGTATGCTGGACGAGCTTGAAGGCCAGATTGTTACGGTCCCCGTCGATCCCGAATCGCCCGATGAGCTTGACGTGATCGCGTCCACGGAGGTAAATGTCCACCGTGCGATTTACAAGGAGACGTCCGCGCTTGCCATCCTCCACGGGCATTCGAAATACGCGGTGGCGATGTCCATGCTCTACGAGCCGGGCGAGCAGATCGTGCCGGAAGATACGGAAAGCATGTACGTGCTGCATGAGATACCGGTAGTCCGTGGCGGTGTTGGCTCGGACGAACTTGCGCGTAACGCAGCCAACGCGCTTCGTGACCATAAGGGCATTATCGTTCAGGGCCACGGCACGTTTGCACGCGGCGCGACGGTCGATGAAGCGTTTGTCATTCTCAGCGCGACCGAACACGCCTGCATGGTTAAATATCTGGTTGATAACGCGAACGCAACGAAAAGGATCAGCGTTTAGATTTTATCCTGCAGGAGTGCGCAGGTGATGTGATTACATCCCGCTTCTCGTAGAGCAACGTCCGTTTGCCGTCTTGAAAAGCTTCTGTCAGGTTGAAATTGGCTCGACCTTCCGTGAGAGTAGCATCCCAATCCGCAGCGGCAATATGCAGGAAGTCATCGCAATGCGCCCGTTCCAGAATCAGCCTTATTTCTCGCTCTGCCTCGCCTTGCGTTAGCGTGCCTCTTAACTCAGCCCCGTCCGGAAACTTGGCGAGGAAAACAGAAGGGAGGCGAACACAATAGCCGCTCGATCCGTCAGGGAGCGCATCGTTGCGTTTGCGGATGAGCACATCTTCTAGAATCAGTGGCATTTTTGTGATGCAAAGTTATATATAGATTCACTGTTATATGAGCCCATGACTATTAATTAAGTTATCTGTCGTTTATCGGGGTCTGAGGAAATGACAAATGAAGTTATCCAGAAGGATTTGAAAGGTTTGAAAGAATTCTGCGAATCGTTAAAAAGAGGGCCAGCTGTTTTGTTTTTAGGGCAGGGCTATCTTCAGTTAGACTCGGGTAAAGATCCATTCTTATCAGAGATATTACGTAAGTATGGTAAGCCCTCTGCTGATCATTCCCAGTATAGTCTAATCTTTGAGGGGGACGCCCAGAATTCAATTGAATCTGCACTTGCTTGGATGCAGGAGCGCTGTAATCGTTTATCAATTCCTCAATGGTTAAAAACTGTTGCCAGCTTTAATTGGAATGGCATTTACACTTCAGCTTGTAGAGTCCAGAAATTATTTCGTCAGGAAGTTTCACCAAAACGCATGGTGAAGCTCACGGACAAAAAGATCAAATGGGCGGTTAATCAGGTGATCAAGAAAGGAGAAAGCACGGCGATGTCTGCCGCGATCTACGGTGTC
>DATKXZ010000037.1:0-20614 GCA_035528755.1 Desulfobacteria bacterium
CCGCCTTGACAATCTCAATGACTTCATCAGTATTGATCGGCCCTGGCCTCTCAAAAACCCTCATTAATATGTTCCTCCTTCTTTAAGCACACAGGATTCGGCACCCAACATTGCCTTTTATAGTTATTCTATTATTTCCTATCTCTATAAATAGTTATTTGATAATTACTAGTTTATATTATCAATTAGTTTGTGCATACGAAAATCAATTCTGGCACTTTTACCATTTTATGAATACCATCTACAAGGTTAGAGGCATTTCAGCTTAGTATAACCTAAATCAAGAATTCAAAGCTCTCCATTTTGTATGGTCCTTTTATCTTGAATACCTCGCCTGGACGTATTCACCCGACATCCGAGTCCTCGACGATCCCTTGGAAGGCTAATGTAATAGTACCACAATCTCGAACGATAAAGACCTGCTTCTTAAACATTCTGGAACCGACAATCGACCCCGGAAATCTCGTGACACTAAATAAGGGTAGAGAACTGCTTTCGAGACATATTTTCGTCAAATAAATAATCTCACTGAAGTTTTATCTCCTCTACTCATTCCTAAAGTTGGAGGAGAACCTTCAAAATTATCTTCACCTATCCAAACCCGCTAAACCTAAGAGATACGGAAAACGCCTGAGTAGGGATTCATACATACACCTTCTTCCTTCAGCCTTCTTCTTAATGTCCCTTCGCTTACCTTCTGACTCGCAGCAATCGTGGTCCTATCTATACCTGCTGCTAATTGCTTCCGAACGGTTGTCCAGTTGATCCGCGTCGCTGTGCAAATGGCATGGAATCCTAAAACACAGTAAAGAACATCACCGAAGAGCACCTCATTGCGCCCGCACACATGGCGGCTCGGAAAGAAACTTCTGATTTTCAGCCTCCCGCAACACCCTCCTTACTATGGTGAGAGTGAACCATGTATGTCTCACCGACTTATCTCTTCACTCACCAGTCTAGTCTAGGTCCCTGGTTGTATGGCGATCTGTCTCGAAGAATCGTCAGAATGAACGATGGTACATGTTACTGAACGTTTCTAGATGTTAGTTAGAGCAGGCATATACTAGTTTTGGGCGAAAAACAGATAGTACATTAATGTATTTACATCTACTATCGGATATACTATAGTGTATTACCATCTATTACTAACAGAAAAAACGGAGCACGGAGAGAACGTGGATCGGAAAATCCATCTATTACTATATTAGTAGTAGATTATAGTAGACTACAGTAGTAGATGAGTAGTAGATTAGTAGTAGATGAGTAGTATATATTGGCGGAGAGGGCTTGGAATAAGGTGTGTTGAATTTGCCCCAGCATAATTTTTCCGATAAGAGAACTCAATCGTGTCGTGTAAAAAGCGCAAAAAAATCAAATCAAAACGAAACGAAAAAGTGAAGTGGGCTGGGGGCGGATGTTGATCTGCGGATAAACAAGGATTTAAATATTCACCCTTAATAGCAGTTGCTAGTTACTGCTTGCTTGCTTGCTTGCCTTCCGGAGTGATTTACCTTTAAGACGCCATACCTGACGCGCTCACGCTCTTCTTTCTTTTTCTAGACGATACGATAATACGATACGATAATAGAAGCCGCAGTGATTGCGACCAGGTATTCGCGGAAGAAAAAGCACGATAGATTTGAAAGCTTTATTTCTAATTTTTATTTCTAATTCTAAATTTGATTTTAGTCTACGTATCTCAACATCCCATCCCACGTGCCTTTTAAAAAAGAGCTGGTGAACCATGTCATGTATGTCTCAACCTACTCATCTCTTCACGCACCAGTCTAGTCTAGGCCCCAGGTTGTATGTCGATCTGTCTCGAAGAGTCGTCAGAATGATTGAGACTACAGGTTACTGAACGGTTCTAAATGCGAGAGCATGTAGGTACCAGGTTTTGACCGAAACCCCGATAGTACATTAATGTATTTAGATATACTATCTAATCTACTATAGTATACTACCATCTATTAACTAGCAGAAAATGCGGAGGCACGTGCGGGTCATAAAATCACAAAATCACAAAATCATAAAAGCCAAAACCATAAGAGTACTACTACAGGGAGGGGATACTGCTCTTCATCTTTTTCAGCTCAGCATTCGCCATCTTCATGTAATAACGGGTATAGCTTGATGATAGCATATAACGATTAATTGCGGAACTTTATCAATAAATTGTCTTTCTTGACTCTTCCGTATTTTCGGTCGGTGCGTATAATGACTGACGCTTTCGCTTCAGCCGCTCGAGAAGCGTTCTCACGTGTCTCTTGCGAATAGTCGCAAGAGCGTTGGTTTGGGTTGGGCTGGGCTGCTTGCTCTTAGTGCTCCTTTACAATGACTACACGCAGCAGATACACGACAATAGCGATGACACACGCAGCGAAGCCTGCTTGCACCAGAGAGTGGTACGTATACGTGAAGAGCGTGGAGATCGCAGCCATAGCGAAGAAATAGAATTGAAAGGTAGCAACCAGAAGCAAAAGCATCAGAATGATGAAGACGCCGAATCTGAAATATCTGAAAATATCCCCGGATGCAAATCTCGATTCTTCTTTCGCTTTGCCCTTTACCAGCTCAAGCTCATCCCCTTTTTCTTTCTCTACTTCCATTTCTCTTCTCCTACACACACCTTCTCTTCTCTCCTCCTCTCTTCTTTACCAGTAAAACCGAGACGATAACGAGTGCAAACGCTGCAGGTAACACTTCGAAGCCCGGCTCCTCCGGTACAGGAGTAGGATAAGGGGCGGGAATCGGTGGTTCATAACCCTCTTCCTCGTAGCCCCCCATAGAGCTCATAAAATCTGATATTTTGATTGTGGGTGAAATCTCTACCGTTTTCTCCTTCGTCTCCAACACTACCGTTTTATTTGCAAACGGGCTTAAGAGAACCATCCCACTACTTTCCTTTATTATCCGTTCCGATTGCCATACCTGAACTTCAACGAGGTAATCGCGGCCATTGAGCACGCGTAGTTCGGTATAATGAAGCGATGTAGTACCCTCTTTCAAAGCTCCAAGGTCTTCCCACCTCTTCGCTGTTATCAATCTCGTCTCACTGTCCCGCGCCTTTATAAATGCGCTCAGACCGCTGACATCTTTGCCGAGATTGTCAATGTAGAGGGTGGTATTAATGAGCGCATACTCACCGGTTCCTTCTTTCGCCACTTCTACAGCTTCCACGAAGAAATCAATCTCTCGTATAGCGATTTTTGCGACAGAAGGAGGTTCCAGGCTTGTCAAGCCGTAAATCATCGTTTCAGCACGCTGTATACCTTTCCCATCTTCAAAAATAACGATTTGAAGTTTATACCCACCTTCCTTCGGAATTGTTACGCGGGGGGTACGTGCGAGTCTTGTCTCCCTTCCTCCTATGCTTCCTACCTTCGTCTGGTTAGTAGTGACGAGTAAATTGGTAGTCGCATCGTAAGCCTTCACTACGACGTCTATTTCGCCTGATGCTGCATCTCCACTGTTGTCGAGATACGTGGTCACATTGAGCGATGCCTCTGCTATATCAAGCGCTTCCGCAGAGATGTCAATATCGACAATGCTTATCTCTGACCATTCGTGTTCGTTTAAACCACCGCCAATGGTTGCCACTACGGTAATAAGCACTAAAAACGTCAAAATCACCGCAGCAGTTGCAATTGCCTGGTTTCTCCCCGGTGACTTCGAGTTCATGCCCGCTCTTTACCCCCTGAATATAAGCTAAAGTTTCTTAATACTATTGTATTGATTATATATAAATTTTATCTGCTATTCTGATCGACAAGACTGTGACGTCACCCGCCACTCACCCACGAGAGGATTATCACCTCGTCATTACCGCGAACTTCAGTCTTTGTACCCTGCTGCAGGTTCTTGATGTTCATCCCGTTAAGGTACACGTTGAAGGTGCGTTTGATCGTTATGCAGTCAGTCTCTCCCTCTGTATTCAAAACGGTCTCTCTGAATTTGTCACCGTATTGGTCTGCTAATCTCCTCATCACTTCCTCTATGGTTGTGGATCCGTCGCAATCGAGGTCTGTCCATCTCGTCTTTGTTAAATCATGCAACGAAAGCGGGAACTTTACCTTTATCGATCCCGACCCTTTCTCTTCCCTTGGCCCTGATTGCCGTACCGATGTCTCGGAGATTCCGACCAAGCTATGCCGCAGCGTGAAGTCCCACTCCTCCTTCTGCCAATCCTCCTTACTCTCGCACGATCGTGTGTGACTGAGCCACGATAACCGATCCTGCATTTGGTCCTTCATACTTCGTTGCTTTGCCGTGAGATCGGGATATACGGTAATCCAGGTCTTTTGCGGCGGTGGCGTGGGATACTCGCGATAGCAACTCCGGCTTATAATCGCGTTCGGTAGATACTCTGAAGCGATGCTATAAGCTCGTTCCAGCTCCTCCAGCGTCGGACGCCTCGTTGCCTTCTCGTACGCGAAAATCGGCACGAACGGATTGATCCGATATCGAATGTCTGTACTTACCGACGCGAGGAACTGCGCTATGAGCTCTATTTCCGCATCATCAACGAGCCCGGGCATGTAAACCGTTTGCACCAGCAGCTCTATTCCGGACGCGTGCAACTTCTCGATCGCACGCAACACCGGCTTGTTCGATTTGCCCGTGTACGACTTGTGAACCTCCTCGGAAAAGGCCTTCAAGTCCACGTGCGCCTCGGTCAGGCCTGCTTCTTCCAGTTCGTGGACATAGTCGTCGCCATCGGCACCTAACGCATAGCCGTTGGTCATCAAGACGATCTTTTCGAAACCCTTTTCCTTTAAACCTTTGACCACGGTCAAGAGATACTCCTTGTCGAGCGTGGGCTCACCACCGGTAATCATCGCCTCTTTAGGAAGTGCTCCATAGTAATCCAGACAAGCGCGTTCCATCCGCTCGAGGGTCTCAGCCGCCGTGAGCAGCGTGCCTCCTTCATCTCGAGCGGGTCTGAAACACCCTTTACAACTGAAATTGCAGCCGGTAAGCATAAACCAGACTCGGGGTTCGATCTCCGATAGCGTGAAATATTGCAACCCTCTTTTAGTCATACTTCTTTCTACTTGTATCTAGATAAATAGAGCGAGTGTTAATAAAAAGTGCGGAACTACGGTACCGTGCTCGTGATCGATCTTCAATACAATGCCCGGAACTCGGGTTGCCAGGTATATATCCGAGGACCAACACAGGTGCGGTACTGCTTGCTGTGCTGTAAAGTAAAGGCAGCGTCCCTCTTTCCGCTACGTTTACCGTGAATTCTACCTTACTTTCCCTCCCCCTTTTTATAATGCAAGTGTTATAATAAGTTGGTGAGAGGAGATATGACGAAACAATTCGCGGTAGTAGTAACGATGCTCGTGCTGGTTTCTGCTTTCGCAGGCCTCGGCATCCAAAACGCATGTGCTTCCGGTGATTCTGGTGATAGCGGGATAGAAATAGTCGCCTTTAGCTCGGATAAGGACTTATACTCGGCGAATGAAGAGATGACGGTGTTCTTATCGGTGTATTCACCTGAAAACGTAAGCAACACGCTCATCAAAGTCTCCGGCGTGAAGAGTACAAAAGGAGTGGTTTACGTAGCCTATTCGAGCCCCCTAAATTTGACCGTTGGAGAGAATAACGTTACGTTTACGAAGAAGCTACCATCATGCTCTCGCTGCGCCGGGATAAGCCAGGGAACCTACGTCATCGACGCTTCAGTAACGTATGGCGACGAAGTCGTAACGGCAAAGCACAGTATCGCAATTACGTCAACGCCCGATCAAACAATCTCTGTAAACATCGCTGTTGATGAGGTGAATCGATTGATTGCGTCCGAATCTGACGATATTATTGTAGTGGACATACGAACCAAGGACGAGTACGACGCAGGACACATCGAAGGTGCACTCTCGGTTCCGATCTCCGAGCTAAGTAATAGAACCGAGGAGTTCAACACGAGCACTAAAATAGTCGTATACAGTGCAAATGGCAGTAACAGCACGATCGTCTGTGATATACTCATAAAAAACGGATCTGCACGGGTTTATAATGTAGTCGGCGGACTGGATGCCTGGAACGAGAGCGGCTATACAGCGGTTCCTACTACTACCTCAAATCCGATGGCCCCTGGATTTGAAGCGGTGCTTGCACTTGTGGCAGTGCTTTTCGTTGCCTACCGGGTAAGGCGGCGATAGATCGATACGTGAGTGATCGCACGCATGATTTATATCTGCGAGTTCGTCAGCTTGCGAGCTATATCCTTGCCGGGTTCATACCCGAATAAGGAGATTGTGAAGGTTCAACTAAACGAAAGAGATGAAACTCAAGATAGAGCTAGAAGGAGAGGTTTTTGAGGCAACCCTTACGAATGAATTCGCGCCGAAGACCGTGGAGAAGATAGTGGCCGCGCTGCCGATCGAATCGGACGTAATGGTCTGGGGCGATGAAGTGTACTTTGATGTCCCTGTTGAAATGGAGGAGGAGAACGCGAAGGAGACGGTAAGCAAAGGCGATTTGGGGTATTGGCCTGCAGGGAATACACTGTGCATCTTTTACGGGAAGACGCCGATAAGCGAATCCGAGGAGGAAATAAGACCCGCTTCGGCCGTCAATATCGTTGGGCGAATAGCCGAGCCCGATAGGCTGAAAAGGCTTGATCCTAAGGGTGGAGAGAGAATACGGATATCAGAGTGGCGGTGATCGCCGATGAAAGCTCGTAAATACCGTGTAACGTTCAGGCCCGAGGATATTGCGTGTACACCGCCCTGTGGCATGGAAGCCACGCTTAAAACCATTGACGAGACGATCAGAAGCATACTGAGCCGCTATGCGGATGAATCCGGCGGAGACAGACTGAGGTTTGGCCAGAATGATGTCGAAATCAAGAACGGTTTCGTCGAAATTCAGCAGAATAATGAGGAAGACACCGAAAAGATCGCCGCTATATTAAAGCATTACTTCCGGGTGCACGAAACAGCCGAATAGCTACTCATCAATTGGTGCCACTAAATAACGCCGATAAGCATCGCGATACCTATAGCTACCATTATCACACCGCCAATGAGCTTCATGTACTTCCTCTTACCTTTTCGCCATTCTTCGACCTCTTCCGAGGATGATTCTTTATAAACAATGGCGAGCAGCACGAGCAGTGGCACGGCATAGAATAAATTGTAAATTACGAGATACAGAGCCGTTTTTGACGGGATATCTGCGATCAAATCGAGCATCGTGAGGTAGATCGGTCCGGTGCAGGGTAGTCCCGCAATGGTCGCCAGAAAGCCTAAAAGCACCGCAGCAGGCACGGATGCGTAGCGAACAAGCTTGCCGAGCGTTGGCTTGACAAACGAGGGGATTGCCAGCGTCGACTTCTCACGCCAGAAATCCATGATATTGATGATACCGGCAGGGATAACGATTGCGATTACAATCGTCCGCAAAAGGGGGGAGATGCCCGAGACGAGGTAAAACTCCAGAATGCCAAATCCAACGGCCAAATGCGTGGCGAATACACTTGCAATGAATGTCAGACCCACAATGAGCACGCTGCGCTTCGATTTCACCATGAGCAGTGACGCGAGTAGCACGAGCAGGACTGCGAACCCGCAGGGGTTAATGCCTTCTATTAACGCCGTGCTGATGAGCAGAAGAAACAGCGACGACTGCTGTTCCTCAGGTTCCGCTCCATCCTGGCCCTGCACGAGTAAGAGGGGATCCGAGCATTCGGTTTGTAAACAGAACTCGATCTCTTCTTCCAGCCGCTCTTTGCTCAGCTCGAGGCCGATTACCACCGAATCCCCGATGAAGACCGCAGGAATATCAACAGCCGGCGGATCATATGCTTGGATAAAGGCATTAAAAAGGTCGCTGTTCGTTTCGTTGTAGGAGATCTCACGTTTATGCACGTCGAGTTCCGGATACTCTTGTTCAAGCTCATCGATAACGGGCGTAAATTCCTGGCAATGCGGGCAATCGGCGCCGTAAAAGTAATAGAGTGATACCGTGCTTTTTGCCGTGGCAGCAGGAACGGAGGCCACATTAGCAAGAAAGAGAGCCAGGATAACAAGAGCTAGAATAGATAAGAACGCCGCGTTGGATGCCCGCACATGCTTAGCTTGACTCATCTTTTCGTACACCTCTGCTTTGTACTTACTTTATCTTATTTGAGTTATGAGGTAAGGTAAGTAAAAGGAAAACGTGTTAAGGCGTTTTATCGCTCACTGATCCTTGTTTGCCGTGCCATACCATATCCGCCACCACCAGGGGTTTCTATTACCACGATATCTCCCTTTTCAAGCGGCATCGTAACTTTTGAAGGCAAATCCAACTTCTTATTGTTTCTCAGTACGTAGTTCTTCCCTGCCCGTCCGTTCTCTCCGCCACATAGTCCTTTCGGCTGGTATTTCCTCCGGTCTGATTGCAGAGAGAGCGTAGCATTATCGACCAGCACTTTAATTGCTCTTCGTATGCCCAACCCACCCCTGAACCTACCTTTTCCTCCGGAATCAGGAATCAGTTCGTATTTCTCCACCTGCAGCGGATACGAGAGTTCTAAGGCTTCTATCGGCGTATTCGCCGTGTTCGTCATGTGCGTGTGAATGCCGTCCTCGCCGTCTTTAAAGGGCAATGCGCCCTGGCCGCCCGCAATGGTTTCATAGTACGTAAAACCATCTCCGGCATCATTTTGACCGCCGATTACGACGTTGTTCATGGTGCCCTGCGATTGCGCAGGGATTATGTCAGGCAGCGCTTCATGCAACGCGAGGAGCAGAACATCCACGATTCGCTGCGAGGTCTCCACATTACCGCTGGATACTGCCGCTGGTGGCCGGGGATTCAAAACGGTCCCTTCTGGCACGTTAACGGTCAAAGGCAGGTAACAGCCATGATTCGGCGGTATCTCTGGGTCGGTCACGCAGCGCAGGACGTAATAAACGGCTGAGAGCGTAACCGCATACGGCGCATTGATATTCCCCCGCCTTTGTGGGTCGGTGCCCGCAAAATCGATGGTGATTGCGCTACCAGCGATTGTTATGCGCACGGCGATTTTCACCGGCTCGTCAGTAATGCCGTCATCATCCAGGAAGTCCTCCGCCGTGTACGTGCCATCAGGCATTGCTGAGATCGCGTGCCGCATCCTCGTCTCGCTGTACGTGATGATGCTTTCCGCAAACTCGTGATAGGTATCAGCGCCGTATTTCTGGATGAGTTCCGCCACTCGCAGTGCACCCACATTGTTCGCGGCGATCTGCGCACGGATATCCCCGACACGCTCTGCCGGTGTGCGCGTATTCGCCTTTATGATCGCAAACACGGCCTCGTTCTCCTTGCCTTCGATGACGAGCTTGCAGGGAGGTATTATTAAACCTTCCTGGAAGATCTCGGTGCTGTTACCCGGCATCGAGCCCGGAGCCATGCCGCCGACGTCCGCATGATGCGCTCGGTTGACGACATAACCAACCAACGCCCCCTCGTAGAATACCGGCTTGATCAACGTGAGGTCGGGCAGGTGCGAGCCACCATGATACGGATCGTTGACTATTATCTGGTCGCCCTCCTGCAATTCTTCAACGTGTCGCAAGACGAACGCAACGGTGAGCGGCATCGCGCCCAGATGCACGGGGATATGCTCCGCCTGCGCCAGCATCCTGCCTTTCGAATCAAATAGAGCACAGGAAGCGTCCATCCGCTCCTTGATGTTCGGCGAATACGCGGTTCGTTTCAATACGGCACCCATCTCCTCCGGCACTGCGGTAAACGCGTTCTTCAAGATTTCCAGTGTGACGGGGTCCATCTTCGGTTCTTCCGCTATCATAGATAGTAATCTCGTTGGTACGACATAAAACGCTCTGAAGTTAATTAGGTATAACGTTCTCATCGATTCAGGCAATGTTTTTTGTAACCAAGTTCATGTCGTCTCATAGATTTTAAGGAATTCGTCTCGTGGTATTCCCGCTTGAGTGCAAATCGTTCTTAACGTAGAGCCTTTATTCGCTCGTGGTTCGGCATGGTTAAAGGCGTGCTGCTCCCGTTAGGATTCTCTCTAAGCATTGAAACGTGATTCCCGACCCTGGCGATTTTAAAGCCTAAATGCTCAAAGGCCTTTATTACTCTGCGTTTTGATTGGCGCAGCTCTCGGGAATTTCATCACACTGCCACTTCTGCAATAAACGTTTCTGTAACTTCGTTGAGCTCGGAACTATCTTTACCAAAGGTTTCAACGTGGAATTTGATAGCGGATTTTACATCTGCGAGTGCTTCCTCATACGTATCATCCTCGCCAACTACCACGCCTTTTAAGCCCCGGGGATAGGCTACGTAGCCCTCCTGGTGTTTCTCAACTAGTATCTTTATCTGCTTCATCGCTATCCCCCTTATTCTTATTTTGCGCTCGGGTTATAAAAAGTGGAGCCGGTTATACAGGTTATCTAACGTCTTCTGTGTGAATAAATGATACTCGGGATAGTACTTACATCATTCTATCTCGAGCTGGGATACTGCTTGTCCTGAACGAACTTCATTTGCTGCGAACATGGTTGCAATTGCAGCTAACCGGCGTCTTTCCTCAAATTCTGTCTTTTCAAACAGATCAACATCTTCGATTTGTTTTTTGTCTTCTTCTATCAACAGTGAATGAACCGCTAACCAAATGCTGTATCTAAATTCGAATGATTGTGCCAATGCTGGATCTCTCCCCTCAAATTTTTTGTAGGTATTAGAAAAGTTCGGGAAAACTGTGGAATAATAAACAATTAGCCCATCTTCTCCAAGATTTGATGACGAGGCAACCTGAGTTATATCTTCTGGCCAATCAAGCCGGCTCCAATTAGGATCGTCTGGACCTCCGACGGGTATAGGTCGAATGTTGGGTACTGTTAGTTTCTTTTTGTCTGGCGCGGCCTCAGGTTTTTCTATAATTTGATATGGTACACTAGCATTTAAAGCCGATAAACCCGGGCGAGATATTTCTATGATAATACCCCCCGTCGAGCCGGGAATAGCGTTCTTAGAGCAGTCCAGAATAATCCTCATCCTTCCCTCCCTGAGAGGTGTTGTACCGGATCGGCGGAGTGAATCACCCTCCAGTATTATATTAACTTTGCTTTTATTAATGTCTTCAGCATTGTGGTAAGTAGAAGGCGCATCAGTTTCTATCCGCAGATACCGCCTTTGCTCTGGATAGAATTTAATAGGTGGATCTGCGAGAATCTTCACATACGTAGGTGGATCGTGGATTTCAATGCTCTTTACCAATTTATGAGATGTTTTGCTTCTTACAGGTTGCGTCTGGCTCTCAGTTGCACCTATTTTTCCCGCTGGTCCCCCAATAGCCTCGGAAGTGCTAAACCCATAGAAACGGAGTATTTTTGCAACCTCACTTTTTATGATTTTTTCAGCCTTTTCATCCTTTTCTTTTAGTGTTAGATTCTTAGCCTCTTCATTAAGAATGTTGAGTTGGTCATCTGCTTTAAGGGCCGCGATAAGTTCGTCCTCAAGCATTTTGTAAACCTCACTTTTTCGAACATCCTCGCGATTGGATACAAAAAGATTCCTCTTCGCATTTGGTGTGAGTTTGTTACAATCAAGATGTATTATCATCCTATTTGCAAGATATGGAAATTCCGCTTTATTCCTAATCAAGGAAGCTGATAACTCTGCATGACTCTGACCATTATTTGTGAGGATTATAGGTCGATAGTGATTAACATAAGCCTTTATAGGGTACGTCTCAGCACTTTGCTCTAAAACCCAGTACTCAATTCCAATACTTCCAAAGTCACCAAGCGGGGCATGATATAACGGAAGATGGTATGAGAGAGTAGGGCCTTTGGCATCTCCTAAATCTACAGCTCCTTTGAGCGCGTTTCCTGAACCCTTTATAACTCTCCTGTTTTTATGAATTCTATCATCAAGAAAGAACGGGATAACCGGATCAAACAAGGCGTGTTGGAGTAAACCATAAACACTTGCTGGCCCTACAGGACCGGGATATGAGGAGAGATCATAACCAAAGTGTCTGACTATCGTTCCTTCTGAAAACTCGCCATGTGGCAAATCTGCCTCAAAAACTTTCCCGTCGAGAGTTAGATAAACATATCGTCCTTGCTTGAAATCCTCTGGGGGAAGGTCCTCATAGAATACCACGGTAAAGCCAACGTTTTGTGTGTGAAGCGAATCAGAATTAGGACGACTTGCTATTAAGGAATAGGTACAGTATGCGAGAGTGCTGGAGCCCCCTTGCCCATAAACCCCCATAAGATGATACTTTTGAAGTTTGTTTGATTCTCCGAGGCTTAGAATAGACGAAGGCATCTGATCCGCTGGGATACCTATGCCCGTATCTTGGATTTGAACTGTTCTTTTATACCTGTTATCACCTTCTTCAATCGTAAGTGTTACGAACTCCGCAATGTCTTTCCTCTCTGACGGGCTCAGTTCAAATAATCCACGAGTCGGTATGTTCAGCCAAGCTCTCGCAGCTTCTTTTGGAGTTCTGCAGTCTGGAATGCCTCCGTGTCTAAGATGCTCTAAATCAAGAACGGCATCTATTCCATTTGTTACTCTTTCTATAATGCCTCTCCCGGGATCCTTGCCGCCTTCTATAGTCCCAGCATTATTATCACGACCCCCAACAGGTTTTAGCTCAATTCGATCTCCAAACTCGGATTTAATTTTTGTAATTATACTCTCTACTTGAGAAGTGGTTTTTGCTTCCAGCAGTTCAGTCAAGATTTCTTCCTCATTCATTTGCAGTCTCCAAATTATTCTTAAATACTTCTGTATCAATACCTGCTTTGACAAACCTACCAATAGATCCTTTCGCATACTCTTCGTTTGGCTCTATTGAAATCCATCGTCTTCCTAATCTTTCTGCTACCGCTCCGGTAACGTTGCTTCCTGCGAAGGGGTCCATTATCCAATCGTCAGTTTCCGTAAGAAAATTCACAAAGAACTCTGCTAAATCGGCAGGCATTCTCGAAGGATGATATTCTAAACCATTTTCGCGACAATACTCTAAATAAGAATCAGATGAACTCGTGTTGGCGGCTATAATAACATTAGGTGCAATAGCACCATCATTGTCTCTTAAAAAAGATTGCTCACCTATAACATGTTCGGATGGTCTTCGTCCTGAATTGTATTTCCCAGTCTTCAATAATTTCTTCATAGCGGGACTGTATTTTTTCAAGGCTTGACGGTTGTCTGCTTTGGGCCGCGGGGTTTGGCTAAACCACCAAAGCCTCGTAAACGCATCTTTCGCTCGAATTCTTTCTATTGTCACCCATTGCGCTGGTGTGGGTAAACGGGCAGGGTTATAACAAATAAACTCTTGGCAAAGGTGAAGGTTACCTATTTCTTTGAACTTAAGAAGGGCTTCCATGGGTAGTGTGGAGACTGTTGGGGCTCCTGGGTTCCATGCATTCCCTAATTCTATAACGATTGAACCATCCGGTGTAAGAAACTCCGAAAACAAAGGAGCAAAGTTTGATAGCCATGAAGCGTACTCAGAGCCTTGAAGGTTCCCATATTTTTTCTTCCTGTTTAAAGGAAAAGGTGGCGAGGTAAATATCAGTTGAATTTTCCCTTTCAGATCCTTCAATGATTGATTACTCAAAACGTCTTCAGATAAACCTAGATAAAACAGCCCTTTAGGTGTGGAGTAATAGAGGCCGTTATCTGTTGAAAATCTCTGATCAGTTTGAAAAGCATCTCTCCCGCGGACTTTTCTGTCTTGAATCATTTCCAACCTTCTATTTGCAACCTATCAGGGGGGTTTTTATCTTACTTATGTTATGTTTGAGCATGTATATATCCCTTTCGCTTTTGAGGTTTGAGGTTAACTATCTCAAATTCTTGGTAGCTTATTCCTACACGCTTAGTCCTACATACCCTCATCTCAAATCTCCTGTGGTCCTCTGCATCCAAAGACACCTCAAAACTGCTGTCTTACGGTTTCACGTTAAGACCGTATCAGTGTCAAAATCATTTTAAATCGCTTCACGGCTCTCAGAGCATGTGGTTCATTCGCGGGCATTATAACCACCTCACCAGCCTTCACGCGGAGCGGCTTGCCAGAGATAACAATCTCCGCTTCTCCATCGAGAAGATAAACCAATGCGTCAAATGGTGTGGTATGTTCGCTCAATCCTTGCCCCGCATCAAACGCGAAGAAGGTTACGGTCCCCGTCTTTTTGTCAATTACCGTCCGACTCACCACCGCACCCTCTTGATAATCCGCCAAGTCTATTAATCGTATCGCGTGCGCTACAAGCTTCTCCACGCCTCTTTGTCCCGTATTATGATTCATTCTTCCACCTCCTGATTTCTTCTTGCAATAATGTCTCCTTTGACCCCGATGACAAACTCGTTTACGGGTATCTTCTTTCCTGATCTCTTAAGCGCCCTCGAAACTAATCGTTCTAGGCCAGAACAGCACGGCACTTCCATGTGCGCTACGGTCAGGGATTTAATAGTGTTCTCCTGTAAAATACGGGTGATCTTCTCCTCGTAAAATTCCGCATCGTCCAGTTTGGGGCAGCCCACGAGCACGATCTTTCCTTTTAAGAGCTCATCGTGGAAATCCGGATACGCGAAAGGAACGCAGTCCGCAGCGAACAACAAATCCGCATCCTTAAAATAGGGCGCACTTATCGGAACAAGCATAATCTGCACAGGCCATTGTCTGAGCTGGGATATTCCTTTCGAGACCGTTTTGCCATCTTTCGAAGGCTCTTGTTCGGCCCTGAAATCCATTATCCGTGCGCCGGGACAACGAGCGAGCGTTTTGGCATGCTCCTGCTCACCGTGCGAGGCTCTCACTTCGAGAGGAGGAATTTCTATATCCCGCTCTTTCAAGAAATCCCGGGCCGTCTTAAGATATTCGCGTTGGTTATGCGCTGTGAGATGCTCCAAATGAGCTTTTATCACATTATCCCCCTGCGCCACTATATTCTCCATCACCTTTCGCTCATCATATTCCTGAGCGTCTCGTTCTTCTACGGGAATTGCACCTTCAGGACAGTCGCCAATGCAGGCACCGAGTCCATCGCAGATTAGATCACTGATGAGTCGTGCCTTCCCGTCTATTATCTGCAGAGCACCCTCAGGGCAATTCGGGACACACAAGCCGCAACCGGTGCAGAGTTCTTCATTTATCGTTATTATCTTTCGCTTCACCGTTTATCTCATTCTCCTTCTTTCGTGCCGCCATGTAACGATTGTACGCCCTCTCACCAACGCATTCTTTCGCGTACTTGCACCATTGTATGCACGACTCTAAATCATTATACACCGTAAATCCACACGTACTGCATTTCACCTGCATCTCGTCCGAGAAAATCTCTACTTCTACCCCACACTCCGGGCACTTCTTTACTATAATCGTAGGACGTCGTATAGTCGCGGCGCCTGGGCATTTATCGAGCATTGTTATCTTATCTTTTTCCCCTCCCACTATATGAACGAACCACTTCCGTCGTTGGTTTAATGTTTATACTCGTTTCAACCACTTTCTATTTTACCGATAACGATATTCCCATATCCATCCACCGCGAACCGCATGCCGGGCGGCACAACGGTGGTCGAGTCCTTCGCTTCGATAATTGCCGGCCCCTCATGCTCAAACTGGGCGGGCAAATCCTCCCGTCGATAAACCGGCGTCTCCTCTTTGCCATCCACAAACAATACCTCCCGATACTCTACGGGTTCACCTTTGGCTTCGACACGTGCTTCAGGATGCTCAGGCTTCGTCCTCGACGCGAGCGCTCTTAATCTGATAGTAACGATCTCTACGTTCTCAGCAGGCATTGCATAGCCGTAAAGTTGGTTATGCCACTCATGGAATCGCTTCTGTGCGTCCGCCATTGTCGTGAACCCCACATTGAGCTCATAACTCTGACCGACATATCGCATATCCACCGAAGGCACCAATGTAGCGTTTTTATCGTTGATATCCTGCTCCGCAAGCTCTTTTTTGGCCTTATAAGTAAAAGCAGCGATCGTTTCTTTTACTACCGCTTCCGCTTCTTTCTTGCCCTCGCCCTCGCTCAAGCTAAGAAGGTGCGTACGACTGTAATCCAGTTGCACGTCTGATACCAGGATGCCGTAGGCTGAGAATACGCCGGATGCAAAGGGCACAATCACCTTTGGAATGCCGAGTTCCTTTGCCAGTGCTGCGGCATGCACGGGCCCCGCACCGCCGAATGCACATAACGCGAAATCACGGACGTCAAGGCCTCGCTCCACGGAAACTAACCTCAAAGCTTGGATCATGTTCGCGTTCACGATCTTCCACACGCCTAAAATCGTCTCCTCGAATGACAGCCCCATTTCATGTGCAAACTGTTCCACACGCCGTTTAGCCTTTGCCGGATCCAGGGACATCTCGCCACCGACGAAGTACTTCGGATTGATAAACCCGCATAACAAGTCGCAATCGGTTACGGTGACGTCCGTTCCTCCAAGCCCGTAGCAAATCGGCCCTGGAGATGCACCTGCACTTTCCGGACCAACGCGTAACGCGCCACCTTCGTCCAACCACGCGATGCTGCCGCCGCCCGCGCCAACCGTGACGATGTCCACCATCGGCATTTTTAACGGCAGGCCGTTTATGCTGCCTTCTGACGTCCAGGACGGGTTACCGTTGAGTATAGCGGAAACGTCCGCGCTCGTGCCGCCCATGTCAAACGTGATTAAATTGCCCATGCCGACGAGTGCGCTCAGGAACTTCGCAGCCGCTACGCCACCAGCCGGCCCTGATAAGAGCATATTCACCGGCTTGTGCTTCATAACATTCGCCTTGACCACACCACCATTGGACTGCATCACGTAAAACTGCTCCACTCCGTTTCTCGCTAACAGCGCCTCCATACTGGTTAAATACGTCTCAACGGTTCGCTTCAAATACGCGTCCAAGACCGTCGTGGACATCCGCTCGTATTCTCGGAATTCCGGTAGAACCGTTGAAGAGCAGGAGACCGCAAACCCGCGTTTAACAAGGCTGTCCCGTACGAGCCGCTCGTTCTCGGGATTCAGGAACGAGAATAAGAAGCAGATTGCGACTGCATCAATACCCAGAGATCGGATCCGCTCCGCCACTGCCTCTAGTTCCTCTCGCGTTGGCGATGCTAAAATCTCACCTTGCGCGGATACGCGCTCGGCAATCTCGAAATACGTATCAACGAGCTGCTGCGGCCTGGCGGAATCGAGCTTGTAAAGGTGAGCGCGCTGCTGCCGCCCTATCTTCAGGATATCGGCAAAGCCTTTTGTCGTTATCAAGCCGGTCCTCGCAGCACCTTTGCGTTCCAAAACCGCGTTTGTGGCCAGAGTCGTGCCGTGCGAGAATGACGCAGCACGCGAACGCGAGCATCGCTTCAAGCCTTCTTCAATCGCGAGTTCTGGCTTCTGCGGCGTTGACGGCACCTTGAACGTCCTTATCGCACCCTTATCAAATATCACGAAGTCCGTGAAGGTCCCGCCGATATCAGTACTTATAGGCATCGTCTGTTTCTTTGTCTCTACTTACTCTTTGTATAGTATCGCTAAAGTTTAGTTTTGCCTCATCAAAAAAGCCGAGTCTCGATTCTCTGAAGATTTTCTCGGTAGCACCGACCTTTTTATGAATTGAGCGTCATTTATTAATTAATGCAGAACGAGGAACCCGAGGAAGAGGAAACCGCAGAAGAACGGAGGATGAGATGGATAGAGCGCGAATTGGCGAAAGCGGATTCACAGATAGTGCGATGTGCCAAGTGTGGTAAAGAAGTGACGGAATTTGCAGATAGAGCAGGGAGAATCCTCTGCCTGGATTGTTTTGCAGAGGAAGAGATGGCTGAGGGTGACGGTATGCCTGACATAGGCGGAGGCGCGGGATAAAAATAAAATGGAAGAGAAAAAATATGGATTACGTATACCCCGGGGTATAGCGACCGGAATAATATTTGAAGCTGCGGAGAGGTTCGGGTTAGAAGTGGGTCAAGATAAGCCGCCTGAAGATGCGTTTGATATGGAGACCGGATTGCCCGTAAAGGATTACGTACCTGAAACGGTATTACGCGGGGAGTCAACGGAGATATTGATGGCCGCACAGGACTACATCTACAAGAGGCACGAAGAGTGGGTAGAGGGCGTAGAAGAGTGGCGTAAGATGCGCCACGAGCAGATTCAACGTAAGATACGGAAGAAATAAGCCCGCTTCTTTAGGATAATTTTACTGAAGACTTGTAGTCTCGCATTTTTTAATTTGCATTCTATTCTGCATTGAGCGCTGGTTTTAGTCCTTTAATTCGCCTATATAGAGCCATTCATCGAAATAACCTTTACCCGCTTTGTTCTCCTTTATCACTCCGTCAAACTGATCCTGCAATATCTCGTTCAGAATACCCGTTTCTTCTTCGTTCGATACCGTAAAAAACACCTTGCCTTTGCTTTTTAACACTTTTGGTACCGTTCTGAGTACCTTTTCCCAACTGAATCGCTCAAACGGTGTGAGCTTCCCCACCATAAATCCGAATACCACATCGAACTCTTTACCAAAGAACGAGGGTAGAAGTGTACAATCCAATACAATGGTCCTCTCGGGCTTTAACACGCCCTCCTCCAAGCCTTTGCAAATTTCACACCGGTTTATGTCGATTGCGAGTGGAAAAACGCCTAATTCGTGCAGTGCGATGGTAGCACCGCCGTTACCGCAGCCGATCTCAAGTGCGCTCGTCGTTTCTCCCGCCTCTATGCCTGATTCGCTCAAAAAGTCGGTTAAAACTACTTTCAAGGCCTCTATCCGATCCTGGGGATAAAAACGCTCCTCCTGCAAATCGCAATCGCAAAATAATCGGTTCACCAAGCCAACGGAATAAAACTCGATCACTCCCCTCAGGAACTGCTCACGCGTGACCTTCACCTCTCGTTCTTCTGCTCCTTTGATCTTACCTGCAAGCGCCTCGAATTCGCCTTTCCTCGTCTTATGTGCTATAACATCAGTGAAGAGAACCCAGAAATCCAGGTCTTTATCACGCACGACAATGCCGAGTAGCTCGTCTCGCTCATCCGTGATCCTCACCACTTCTAATACATCCGCTCCTTTGACGTTGCCCAGATATTCCAGCGTTCTGTCGATCCCCTTCAGCCCTGCGTAACTCTCCTCCACCAGCATGAACGTATCAATAGCCAACAAAGTGCTCAGTTCCATTGTTATATTCGATCCTCCGCCTCTTTCATCGCCTCACACAGTACTCAATAAACCGATCTGAAGGATATTCATGAATGGTTGTAGCGATAATCTCACCCGCACCGCAGTTCGAGACCACCAAAATCGCTTTCTCCTCGTCATCCTTCGCTATCGCTAATACGACATCCCAGCCCTCACCCACCTCGTCAAAGTAGCCGTCACACATACATTCGTCCGTTTCCACGATCTCGGCCGCCTTATTCTCTTTCACACGCTTTATTTTCACCGTTTGCTCCGCGCGCACGTACTTGAGTGGCCGTGGTAGCCAGTTGTAAGCGTCACTATGTGAGTGCGCTCCTGATATGAGGAGGGTCCCGCCGGCTTTAACAAAATCAGTTATGAGCATGCTGTTTGCTCTGAGATCGCCCAGCACCCCGGAGAAGAAGGGATTACCAAACCCCGCCGGCACGAGTGCTAACCGACAGGCTCGCCAGGAGAAGAACGGCGCTGCTACTAGCTTCGGCGTTACCACCTTACAATCAAACCCCCGCTCCGTAAGATACTGTTTAAAAGGCGTTTCCCTATCCCAGAGCACTGTGATTCCTGACTTCATCTCTCCTTTCTTTTTTCTTCGCTTCTATACTATAACAAGTAAATAGTGATTGGATTCATGGATGAGTTCCTTCGGCCTCTGCAGATGGTGATAGTTGCCGTGCATTACTTACTGTGTTAGTTCTCGAAGACTTTTCTTTACTTTGCTCACGATCTCATCAAGCTTCTCTTGTGGAACGCTTTCATGCCGTACAATGCCTGTGACGATATCCACGACTTTCCCCTGTGTATCACCCTCTTTAAATTTCGTGCTTACCCCTATATCCTCGAAATCTCTAAAAGTTACCGGACATTGACAGAGCACGATTGCCGGTACATTCACACGTTTCAACAGAAACCGCACTTTATAAATAAAATGTTGCTTCACGTTACCGTGATGCAATACCGCAAGCTTATGTCTTCCTATTATATCTATCTCCCTCAGCTCCAAGCCGAAAGCTACGCCATGCCCGCCTCTAACTGGCGCGTCTGATGGCGTTCCATCGCCGGCGTTCAGGACTAATACACTCGCGTAGACACCTCGGTCCCGCAATTCGGTAGTTATTTCACAGACCGGTTTGGGCACATGCCGCACGCCCGGGGACATTGCCACTGCTATTACATCGCTTATCCACGACTTCGAAAAGGTCCCTCTCTGCGCCATACCGCCGCCTAACCCAAGCCCTTGACCTTTTCTGCATGCTACCACCTGGGTATCTCTCCCCACAGTCATCCTTTTTAGAACCTCAGTTCTCGTTCAAATCCTCTATCTTTGTGATTTTACCGTTCTGCATGTGCGCTATCCGGTCGCAGATATCATAGGCGAAATCGAGATCGTGCGAGACGATCAGGAAGGTCATGCCTAAATTCTCCCGCACCGTCCGT
>DATKXZ010000038.1:0-9053 GCA_035528755.1 Desulfobacteria bacterium
CTTATCTTCTCGCACCGCCATATTCAATCATCTCCTCTTAGCTCTCATTTATAGTATAAATACTTGATATGAACCACTAATATAAAAATCAACCGGTTTTTGCACGTCCAATAATTCATAGACACGTTAACACAAGCTGGAAGGATAGCACGTGAGCTTTAGATCTAAGTGTATTCTATCGATTCGTAGATAATTGTTGGACAGCCTCAACTAACTAAAAAATAAAAGGGAACTAAAAAATAAAAGAAAAGAAAAAAAGAAAAGATTTAAAGTTTCTTTTTGCAGAGATACCAATCTACGCACTCGTAGCCTTCCTTCATTCGCTCCTCTGCCATTTCTTGCGTGTTTGGCGGCGGAACAACGACCTTATCGCCGGGTCGCCAATTAGCCGGTGTCGCCACCTGGTATTGGTCTGAAATCTGGAACGCATCAATGAGCCGGAGTATCTCATCCATATTTCTCCCGTTCTTTAACGGGTAGTAAATCATTGCCCGTAAAATGCCTTCTGGATCGATGATAAAGACGCACCGAACCGTTTCCGTTTTACTCTGGCTAGGATGCAGCATGCCGTACTTCGTCGCTATTTCTTTCGATAAGTCCGCGATGATGGGGAATGGGATCTTTATGCCGACCTTCTCCTCGATGTTGCGCGCCCAGGCGATATGGGACGAGACACTATCGACGCTCAAGCCCAGCAGTTCGGTATTTCGCTTCTGTAGTTCATCGTAGATCTCCGCGAAAGCGATGAACTCCGTAGTGCAGACCGGCGTGAAATCGGCCGGGTGCGAGAAGAGTACCAGCCAGCTTCCCTTGAAATCTGACAAGCGCAGCGTACCAAAGGTGGTAACCGCTTCAAAATCAGGTGCCGGATCGCCTAAGAGTGGTAGATGCAGGGGGGTTTTTTCTTCAAGCTCTTTTTCCATTTTCTCACCTCCTAAAGGTTTAATTTCGCCGCTCCATCGGGAGTGGTCTTATATCTTCCGTCGCTTTCTTCTATCAAGCCTGCCTCAGTTAGCTCTCTGAGACTACTCCTCACTTTAAAGAGCGGATTGCCCGAAGCCTGCGCGAGCTCCTCAGGTGACACTGCCTCGCTTGCGGCGCGCAATAGCTTCTTTGCAGACTCGGTTAATTCTCCATCAGGTAGTAAACAGGGCATTTTCTATTTGGTTCCTCTTCCGGTTAACGTAACAAACAACAAGCACATCGAGATGATTATTTCACCTCGATCTTCTTTACTTCTTCGCCCGCAGCTCCGGGTAACGCCTTCCTCTCCAGATAGTAAGGCCATGTCTCTCGGAACATCTGGTTCATCCAGTCCTCCATTCTTCTTATCTCTTCCCAGGGATCTCGAATGTGTCTCCTCCAAACCATTTCACATCACATCCTATTTACCTTATTACCCTAATATACTACTTAAGGGCTTATCATATAAATGCTTTCCTAAATAATGGGTTTTGCTCCTAAAAGGCTAATTTTCGATGAATTTCGGTACAGAATCATGAATAAACGTGCAAAGCCCACTGCAGCCCACACTACTCGTTTCACTTCCCCAAACTTCTAAATCCCACAATTCATGCAGAGGGTTCAATCCGAACCGCACCCGTATTTTGGATTGCATACAACGTCAAGCTATTTGTCATCGACTTCGAACCTTATCTGCGGGATGCCGAACCGCGTTGCCATCTTCGCTGCATAATCCTCCTCAGCAACAGTAGGCATGGTAAAAGTCACTACAGCAACTTCTATACCTTGATCTAAGAAAGACAAACTTAGTTCCAATATCGAATCCAAGCCGCAGGATAGTAATGCTAGCTAAGTCATTTGAGTCGTTCAAGCACGATTTCCGCGGCCTTCTTACCGGACAGCAACATCGCGCCGAACGTAGGCCCCATTCGCGGTAAGCCGTACGCAGTGGCCACGGCCATGCCGGTAACGATCAGCCCTGGGTAGAGCTCAGACGTGTGCTTAACGACGAGATCTTCCGCAGCTTCAACCCACATTGCACCCTGGCCTTTGACCGTGAGCAGATTACGTTCCTCCAGCTTCTTCACCACGGACGCATCATGCCCGGTCGCGTCGATCACGAGCTGGGATTCGAGCGATACAGGGTCAATCGCCGCGATTTGGCGAGGCAGTGACGATACCGGGGTCCAATTCACGACCACACCGGTCACTTGCTCGTTATGGAGCACCACATCGTCCAGAGCCACCATGTTGAGCAGGTTCGCACCCGCGTCGCATGCCGCGGCAATTAATCGTGAGCACGCGTGCGGCGCATCTGCAACCATCAGACCCTTGGTATACTCCTTATACGGTATCTTCAACTCGTCAAGAATTGTATCGGCCGGTGCACGCACCGTCGTTTTGTTCATCAAAAATCCGCCAAGCCAGAACCCGCCACCGAAATAGTTGTTCCGCTCGATGAGCAAGACTTTCACACCGTTTAAAGCCAGTTCCCTGCTGGCGATTAAGCCTGAAGGACCACCGCCGACGATAATAACGTCGGACTCCACATAGTCCATAAATTCCTGCGTAAACTCCTGCACTATCGCTCTTGTAATCTGACTCTCCGATGCTCGTGAAAATTCTATCGGTTCCATAGGACAACCTTAGTTCCGCGATTATTAATAGCTTTGATTCCCTCCAGCCCGTTCCCCGCTCAACGAGCGGATGGAGATAGAAATACAGTAATTATAGCGCGCGCGGCATTCGCTTCAGCACATCAGCGACCACCGTCTGGCTAACCTTCGCTTCCTTCAGCGCGTTACGTATGAGTTCGGTCGTTTCGTCCATGGTGCGCTTATCCACGGGATACGGCACGCCGTCCTTTCCGCCAAAGGCGTACGAATACTTGACCGGATCCCGCCAGCTCGCCGGCTCACCGTAGATCAATTCGGAAACGAGCGCTAACGCACGCACGGTCGCCGGCCCCACGCCCCGTACGCACAGGAACTCCTCGTAATTCGCCGGCTGCTTATCGTAAACCTCATGCAGTGCATCCCAGTTCACTCGTCGCGGCATTCGGTATCGTAAATCCCCGCCTTTCAACTCGGTGACTTTGCCCTCGAACTCGACTGCGGGGATTACGTCGAATGCCGCAAGCGTGGTTTGATCGCTCTTTAGCTTTTTAGCGTCACCACCGCTCAGTTCTTTGTACACCCGCTCTAATTCCTTTGGGTTCATTCGTGCAAGATCAACGGACGTACCACGGCATCCCCGGCTCTCCTTTGACGTCAGGTCCAGCACGGTCTCGCACTGGCGACCGACGATTCCCTGATGTGGCTCCTCCACGTACCGCTTCACGGACGATGAGAGCCAATGATATCGCCGTGCATATCGGTCTCCGAGATTCATGCCCTGTTGGATGACCGCCCATTCGCCCTTTTCCGTAACGAACATCGAGTGGTGATAAAGCTGATAGCCGTCCTGCACGCAGGCGTTATCCACCTTCGCGGATATTCTACTCGCGTATTTCAGCTCTGCCAGCTTCGCATCGCTGAGTCGTAACGTATCACCGAGCGCATCGATATCCGAGAGCGTCTTTCTCGACGCCTTGCCCTTACCGCCTGCAATCCCAAATCCGAATTCCTCGGGCTCGATCACCGATTTCAAAACGCCGCAGACTACGGTCGTCGTCCCGCTGCTGTGCCAGTCATAAGCGAGTGCGCAGGAGAGCGATTGGAACCAAAGCGGGTCGGCCAACTTCTCTATCGCACCATTAACGCCGTATTCATCCACGATCACCTCGAAGATAGCGTGCGCTAAACCTTTCATTCGCTTCAGCAGCCACTGCGGCGCTTTCCCACCGTGAAGTGGCAAATCTACCGTGCCCAGCTTCTTCAACGCATTAGAGTCGCCCCTTCTGGCCTGCAGAGGTCTTCCCTCTGTAAACCCTTCGTCTATGTGAAGGACCGCAAATCCAATTCAAATTCTTATCTGCCTTTATCTCAGGGTTCGCAGGTTCAACGAGGATTATCTCATACCATTTCCTCTTCCCGTCTTCTGCCACCCAGTACGAATTAAGAACTTCCATATTCGGATATTTTCTCGCAGTTCGCTCCTCCGCGATTCGCTGCAAGCTCTTTCCAGGCGTCATCTTGTGCACAGCCATCCTCCGCGATTTCCGCCCGTGCTTTGGCCTTGACTTCCTCCGACCGCCTCTCCGTACCTTCGCTCTCACTACGATGATGCCGTGTTTCGCTTTGTAGCCTAAAGAGCGGGCCCTGTCCACTCGCGTTGGCCTCTCTAACCGTATAACCGCAGGCTCACGCCTCCATTCCTGTAATCGTAACTGCCGGAACTCCCGTACGTACGAGTCCTTTGGCCTCTTCCATGCCTCACCTATATATCTATAAAATGACTTTGACATTTCTCCTGTGCTCCCTAGAAAGATGATTTTAGAATAAATAAGACAGGAAGGGAAATAAAGTTATATGCTATGTTAGTATTATTCTATTACAGATACAGGTAGCAAGTAGTCCAGTAAGAAGTAAAGAAAAGGGAGAATGTGATAGAGATGGTAAGTAAGCCCAAGCCGTTGGACGTATTAAACAAATCGCTGAAATCCTCGGTCATCGTGAGAATCCGGGGAGGCAGAGAGTTTAGAGGTACGTTGGAAGGATATGATCTGCACATGAATTTGGTGTTGAGCGATGCAGAGGAGTTGAGCAGCGATGATTCGGTCAAGACATTTTCAGGCGAGATTCTGATGCGGGGAGATAACGTGGTGTATATCTCGCCGACCATACAGAAAGCGGCAGAAAAAGTCGAAGACGCGAGTAAGAGCAAGGAAGGGGAAGAGAAAGGGACATGGTAAAAGGAACACCTTCACAGGGCAAAAGGCAAAAGAGGTCGCACTTAACGTGCAGACGCTGTGGCAAGCTCACGTACGGCATACATGCAAAGTACTGCGTGGCATGCGGGTTCGGGAAATCGAGTAAGATGCGATCGTATAATTGGAATGATAAAAAGCCGTAAAATTAGAAAGAGTGACAGCCAGCGGCCGAGGTAGCTTAGCGGACTAAAGCGCCGGCCTTGAGAGCCGGTGTCCCCAGCGGGACACGAGGGTTCAAATCCCTTCCTCGGCGTTCTCTTTGGCGCAAAACCTCACGTCACTGCACTGCTCAACGGTGTTATTATAACAGGGAGTTAAAATGGAAGAATACGTTAACCAGTTGGATAGGGCATTGAAACAGATACCGAGTACGACGACCAGTGACTCGCGGTTCGCGATACCCGCGCCAAAGGTGTTTATAGAGGGAAAGACCACAATATTTGACAATTTTGACGCTATCTGTGACTATATACGCCGAGAGCAGGAGCATGTAATGAAATTCCTGCTGAACGAACTCGGTACGGCAGGTAAAATAGTAGGTGATCGAGTGATTTTCCAAGGGCGATTCCCGCAGGAAGAGGTCGAGCGCCAAATTCAGCGATACATGGATGAATATGTGCTCTGCTGGGAATGCAAGAAACCCGATTCGCACTTCGAGAAGCAGGAGCGCGTTTGGGTGTTGAAATGCGATGCCTGTGGGGCGATTCGCCCGATCATGAAGCGCCGCGGCGGAAAGGCGAGGACATAAGTAATTTTAAAGGACTTCTACTTACTTACGTTCTCTAAGCATAGTAACCTGTTTTAAACCACGACCCTCTTCACATTCGCCTGGTGCATCACCGATCACGTCTATAATTGTGCAGGGATCACCAGCATTGAGACCCGCGGGATGGCACAAGTCAAAGAGCTCACACAGGTGTTCTTCACAATCAGGGGGCTCGAAAACGAGTTTTGAGTTTTTGAACGTGTACGACGCTTCGATCACTGCGGTGATAGGCGCTTCCGTCACTTCCACCACGCAGACACCGTCCTCGTGAATGGAACAATCATGCTGTATCTCGTCTCGCACTTTCGCTATCCTGTATCGCCTATCGACTTCGAGATTGGTACACGTATTTTTTAACCGGCACTCGCCGCATTTGTTAGACGCACCCAAGAAGATGAACTCCGCGCCTTCTTTTGCCAATTTAGCGCCAATTAGCGTTACGAAACGCCCTTCCTCCATTTTTCCATCTTTCCCCCTTTTTATCCTGTCTCCGAACCGAACCCATTCCGTCTTATGCCCTTTATTCTCTCTTATTCGATCACGTGGGTAACCAAGGCAAGTCTTTCTGCAGCTTCGTACGTGAGCCCGGAATCGCCCAGTATAGTATATCTAGCAGGATTTATTTTGTGTGCGTAGGTCAGCGCTTCTATTATCTGTTCGTCCTTTATACCCAGCTCCTTTGCGGTCGTTGGAGCGCCGATCTCTTTCAGCACATCGCGGATACGCTGCCAACTCTCGCCGTACAGGTGCGTCATCATGATGGTGCCAACACCGCACTGCTCACCATGTAACGCAGGTCTCTCCGCGATCATATCCAGCGCATGGCTGAATTTGTGCTCAGAGCCAGAAGCGGGAGCGGACGAGCCTGCAATGCTGATAGCAACGCCGCTGGAGACCAAACCCTTCACCACCGCCCAGGCGGATTGCTCATCCTGTTTCTTTATCTCTTTGACATTCTCCATGGCCATATTCGCGGTCATTTCAGATAGCGCGGCGGCGTAACTGCTGTATTCCGCGTTCCTTAAGCGGTTTGCAAGCTGCCAATCCTTTACGGCAGTATAGTTCGCAACGAGATCCCCGCAGCCCGCAGCTATAAACCGATAAGGCGCGGCGGCGATTATCTTTGTATCTGCAACAATAGCGAGTGGCGCATGTGTCTGGATGGAGCTGGGATTACCCCGGTCCTTATCCTTTAGCGATGCTCGTGGCGAGGCGATGCCGTCGTGCGATGCGATAGTAGGCACCGAGATAAACGGAATAGAGAGCTCAAAAGCGGCTATTTTACCCGTGTCTATGATAGTGCCGCCGCCAACGCCGAGCACGAACTCCGCTTTATCCTCTGTAGCCGCTTCTTTCACGACTTCTATGTTCTCTCTGTTTATACCGCCTACTTCTATCAGATCGACGTCGTATCCTGCATCGGATAAAATTCCACTCACCGTTTCGCCCGCAATCTTCCTCGTGAAGCTATCAGCAACGATAATCGCCCGTTTACCTACCTCCAGGTGCTTGCAGATCGTGCCGATCTCCTGCAGGACATCATGCCCGATCAGGACATCGCGGGGCAATTGCATCCATTTCATTCGCTCAACTGGTGCCATGACGTACGTAACTCCTCGACTGTTATATCTAAGTAGCTTTGAAAAGATAAATCCTATCATCACTGCCGTCGGCCCGTGCCAATAGACGGTCGAGCCAAAAATAATCATTCATGTCACTTTCGATAAGTTTTGGGTAGATGGTAAACTGCGTGAGAAACAAATAAGTATTCATGGGAAGGGGGAGATAAAGTTGGACACATCGAAAAAGCGGTGCCACCATTCAGACGTGCTCACTCAAAAGGTCATCAAATTTCTCTTTCCAGTACTTGATAGTCTATTACGTAATTATAGCCGCAGATCTTGTTCAGTTGCTTTCCCGTTATAAGTTCGTTAATTCTATGTCCACCTTCTTTGGTTTCTTTTTCTGGGCCGTAGGGATTGAACTTCAGCGTTTCGCCCTTGAGGAAGACGTAGTCGCAAGTGAATAGGACATCCTTGAAGAAGTATATGTAAGCCAGGGGTATGGCCCCCGATATGGAAGGCTTCAATGCCTTCTGCAGTGAAGTTCTCTTCGAAGAGCTCATCGAAGGTGAAAGTGCGGGCAATCCGATTCGTGGAGTCTCGTTTGTGAATTTTGGCGTGTGCACCGAAGTGTTCACGGTAAAGGTTGGAAGCACCGAGGAAGTGGTGATGCGTGAACAGGATGGCACTCGGCGGCTGAAGCCGTTTGTCAAAGCATGAGGGGCAGTCGATCCAGAAGAGCGTGCCATGATTGGTGGCGATGGCATACGCAGCGTGCTCATAGCCAAGACGCGGAACGGAGTTGAGACGCGTAACCTGTTCAGTCACCGACGTACTGCGAACCTGGAACTTCGCCGAGCATTCTGCTGCCGTGATGAAATACTCGCGAGAAGCGCCGCAGAAAGGACACCGGTTTGGATAGTAGCCCACCATATTAAAACCGCATACCGTGCAGACATACTGTTCCTTTTGCATAGCCAATCACGCTCCCACTACAGTTATTAGGCGTGGGAAGCAAATAAATTTGTCCTCAAACCGCTCCGGATGCAGTCGCGTTCAATAGCTCTAGCAGAACGCACAGTCCATGTTATAGCCCATGTAGTCTGCCGTTGCGATACTGCCGTCGAATCGATCTGCCGAATCAGTATTATTTCCGCCAGTTGCCTTTACACACGTGCATTTTAGATACGGAAGACGCAGGAGTATTCTTACCCGATGGTTTATATAATCTTGCTTACAAGTAAGCGTAAGGAAAATGGATTATGAGACAGCGTTAAACACGTGCTCGAATGAAGTTCGAGCGGCGATTAGATGGTTGGAAGAGAACGTAAAATTTGACAAAGAAAAGTTAGAAAAAAGATTGAAAGAAGAAAAAGATCGAGAATGGGTAAAGGAAGATATTTCAAGACGATTAGCAGTGAAATATCTCTGCAGTGATGCAATAGTATTTTACGTGTTGAGTAAAGTAAATTCTCCGCTAGTAACTGATTTTTTGGAGGCTGCGAAAAGCGAGGCGTTTTGGTCAGATGAAGAAGGTCCTTATGGTTTTTATGAGGCTTTGTTTTATGAGCCCTTTCTTTTATGGTACTTATCAAAGCTGTGGTTAAATGAAAATGTGTTGAGTCCTAATATTATTTCGCCTGCTATTCATAAGACATTTCACCTTCATAAACTTACCTCCCTTTCGTTCCACTCAAGAAACATCCCGAGGATACTCCCGCTTCTCAATTTCCTGACAAATGCCTCATTTGGGGTTTCACCGCATTCCAGGTCAAGAGCTCCGTGGATACGGTCATTGTACCACTTTTCAAACGCATAGGCGCTATCAAACCGCCATCTATGCCTCTTGTACTCTTGAAACCACCGCTCGATCTTACCGTTCGTTTGCGGA